>JAIEQT010000440.1 GCA_019747455.1 Chitinophagaceae bacterium
TGGTTAAAATAGGCGACGTTAATTTAGGCGAATTTCCACTGCTACTTGCACCCATGGAAGATGTAAGTGATCCTCCCTTTCGTGCCGTGTGTAAAGACAATGGAGCTGATTTGATGTATACCGAATTTATTAGCAGCGAAGGGCTTATTAGGGATGCCATTAAAAGCCGACAAAAGCTCGATATTTTTGAATATGAACGTCCGGTTGGTATTCAGATATTTGGAGGCGATGAGGAGGCCATGAGTTTAAGTGCCCGGATTGTTGAAACGGTTAACCCCGATTTATTAGACATCAACTTTGGCTGTCCGGTTAAAAAAGTAGTTACAAAGGGCGCCGGTGCAGGTGTTTTGAAAGATATTGATTTGATGGTTCGCTTAACAGATGCTGTGGTTAAAAGTACCAAGCTACCTGTTACTGTTAAAACAAGATTGGGTTGGGATGATGGATCCAAAAATATTGAAGAAGTAGCCGAGCGATTGCAAGATGTAGGTATTAAAGCATTGGCTATTCATGGCCGCACACGTTCGCAAATGTATAAAGGCGAAGCGGATTGGAGCCTGATCGCCAAAGTAAAAAATAACCCACGTATCCATATCCCGATTTTTGGAAATGGTGATATCGACAGTGCGCAGAAAGCATGGGAGTATAAAAACAGATATGGGGTAGATGGGGTGATGATTGGTAGAGCTGCCATTGGTTATCCCTGGATATTCCGAGAAATAAAACATTTTATAGCTACCGGTGAAACTTTGGCCGCACCAACCTTAACAGAACGTATTGAAGTTTGTAAAAAACACTTGCGTAAATCTGTTGAATGGAAAGGCCCCAAAGTAGGGATCTTCGAAATGCGGAGGCATTACACAAATTATTTGAAGGGTCTGCCAGGCATTAAAGATTTTCGTGCTAAACTGGTAACCCTTATGGAACCCGCAGAAATTGAAGGCGTACTCGATGAAATGGCTGCCCATTATGAGGGTTATGCATTTGAGCGTACGCCCATTGAGTTGATTAATTATCATGAGAAATGCCCGGTGTAGGAAAGTCGAAGGCCCGAGATTCTGTAAGCCAGCCCGTTCTAAAATTCTTCGGACTCCCGGACTGTCCATCGGACTCGGCTTACTGACTATTTCTTATCCTGAATAAACCTCACTATTTTTCTCACTAAAAAACGGGGTGTGAATCGTATAGACTCAGCCATAATTTGATTCATAAATCCATGAATAGCCACTACCTGCCCCTTCATCATTGCTGCATAGCCATAAGCTGCCACAGCAGCGGATGTGGGAAGTTTTCTTCCTTTTACCAATCTGCTCTCATGCATATCGGCTTTGTTTTGAAAATCACTTTCCGTTGCACCCGGACATAAAGCTGTTACCGTAATACCATAAGGTTCTAGCTCATTACTAATTGCTTCACTAAAGCTTAGTACATATGCCTTCGTTGCATAGTAAACACTCATGGTTGGTCCGGGTTGAAAAGAAGCAGTAGATGCCACATTCACAATTTTTCCGGCCCGCTGTGCTATCATGCCCGGAATAAATAAGCGTGTTAGATAAGTAAGCGTAGTAATATTCAAGTTGATCATCTGTTCTTGCTTATGCCAATCTGATTCATGAAACAAACCAAAATCGCCAAAGCCTGCATTGTTAACTAAATAATCAATTTGGATATATGCAGCAGTACATGCATCAAATACTTTTTGTGCATTATTATAGTCACTCAAATCAAACGCTAATACAGTTACACCTATATTATGTTTTGCGTGCAGCTCTGCCGATAACGCTTTTAATTTATTTTCACTACGGGCAACTAATACCAAATTGATATTATTAGCTGCGAAAATTTTGGCGAGTTCCAATCCGATTCCGCTTGAAGCCCCTGTAATTAAAGCTGTTTTACTCATCTCATTTTATTTTTTCAACGATTACATTATCTAGTGGAGAAATTTCCATGGTATAAAATGCCTCTAAAATCCCTTCTTCGTTAACTAAGTACTTACAGAAATTCCAGATTGGTACATACTTACTCCAACCATTCTGCTCGGGCTTACTTAGCCATTGAAACACCGGATTTTGCCCGGAGGAAGCGATTACAGAACTCTTTTTTAGCAAAGTAAACGTTACCCCATAATTCACTTTACAGAACTCCGCAATTTCATCATCATTTCTTTTTTCTTGTTCTTTAAAATCATTAGCGGGAAACCCGAGAATCACGAGTTTATCTTTGTATAGTTGATGAAGTTTTTCCAGGTCTGCATATTGTCCGGTATAACCACAGTCACTCGCTGTATTTACGATTAACACTTTTTTACCCCTAAGTGATTCAAACAATAAAGTATCACCATTATTCTTAATCGCCTGTAAACTATAAAAAGAAACAGGAGGTGTAATATTACTTGTATTCATCTTTATATTTTTTTCGTTACCTGATATTTTTCCTTTCATCATTATCAGCGGATATAATGCTTTCATAATGGATTGTCGCCAAGTCATATCTTTCTTTTTAATAAATAAAACACTTACCACTAATAATGCCAGTATAGATAACCATAAGTACTTACGCATATTTATTTAGATTTCGCATTCCCTTTCCCTATAACCCATTACCTATAACCTATTACCTGTAACCCATTACCTATTCTCCCCTCACCCTATCATCCACTTCAGCATCTTCAACTTACCGGTAAAAGGCGGATATTTAACATTCGGATCGAACCAGGTTGGTGTTTTCATAACCGATTTTTTATGACTAAAACAGTCAAAGCTAGCTTTACCATGATAAGCCCCTGTTCCGCTATAGCCCCTACCACCAAAAGGTAAGTGTGGATTCATCAAATGAACACTGGCATTATTTACGCATACCCCGCCTGCCGGAATAGTATCTATCCAATACTGCTCATTTTTTGTTGAAGAAGTAAACACATAAAAAGCCAACGGATTCGGATTACGTGCAATAATAGCTTTAGCTTCCTCAGCATTATCGAAACTGAGAATCGGTAAAATAGGACCAAATATTTCTTCTTGCATAATAGTTGCATCAACCGTTACATCATCTATAATTGTTGGTTCAATAAACAAATTAGCAGCATCATATTTACCCCCATAAATAATTTTCCCTTGATCCAAATAGCTAATAATTCTATTGAATTGTTTTTGGTTGATGATACGCCCATATCCTTCCGTATTAGCAGCATCTGTACCATAAAATTCCGGGATTGTTTTTTTAAGCGCCCTGATCAGTTCTTCTTTTTTGCTACTATGAACCAGTACGTAATCGGGCGCTACGCACATTTGCCCTGCATTTGAATACTTAGGCATAGCAATTCGTCGAGCCGCAACTTTAATATTCGCATCTGCTTCAACCACGGCCGGGCTTTTACCACCAAGTTCCAGTGTTACAGGCACCAGTTTTTCTGCAGCCATTTTATAAATAATTTTACCAACAGCTGTACTTCCCGTATAGAATACATGATCGAAAGTAAAATCATTCATCATCTCCGGTATTACGGAAGCCCCTTCGCCAGGAACAAATAAAATATAGCTGGGGTCAAAAGTAGATTCAATCATTTTCTGCATAACCGCCTCCGTAGCGGGAGCGAACTCACTAGGCTTTAAGACCACACAATTGCCTGCTGCCATCGCTCCTAATAGGGGCGTGAACAACAATTGAAAAGGATAATTCCAAGGGCCAATAGTTAATATAACACCTAGCGGTTCTCGAATAATTTTACTACTAGAAGGCAGGTTTAATAAATTAGTAGCTACGGGTTCAGGATCCATCCAATATTTCAAATTGGCAAGTGTTTCCTTCAACTCAGTAAGAAAAAACCCATTCTCTGTTGCCCAGCATTCTTCTTTGCTTTTATGCAAATCTGCATATAGCGCTTCATAAATTTCTTGTTCATGAGCTTCTACAACAGTGCGCAATTTTTTGATTTGCTCTTTTCTAAATTGATAAGATTTGGTAGCACCTGTATCGAAAAAATGGCGCATGGCTTGTAGCTTAGCAACAATCGCAGACATAATTACCTGGTTTGAAACAACAAGTTAGTCCAAATACCCCTATTTTAAGAGCGTTTGATATATGATTTTTATCTTTTATTGTTTGCCTTATTCTGTCTGAAAAGCCATTCCATCAGCATCGGGTCACTATAAGCGGCAATCCAAGAGAAATGCCCAACAGATGGATATTGGGTATATCCGGGATGTGCC
>JAIEQT010000537.1 GCA_019747455.1 Chitinophagaceae bacterium
CCAATTTTGGTACTGGCTGGTATTTCAAAATAATTAATGCCGCCAGATTTATCACCCGATGTTATCAATCCGTATGTACTAACATCATATTTGTAGCTTTTGAAACGCTGACCTAAAGAATTGTACAATTGTAATTCAAAAGATTTGAGTGCTTTTTTATTAAGAAGATAGGTTAAATCTTCTATCCACCTTTCTGCTTTGCCATAATCCATAATTTGGCGGTTAGCAAAGCCAACAATGTCTTCGTAAGTGTTTTGCATTACTGCTTTAACATCTGATACGGAATAAGAATCAGTTCCCGAAAAAGTATATGTACTCATTTTATTAATTTTTATTTTTTATTCGCAATGTGATGAGAATATTTTACCAAATAGTAATTGCATTTGTTCAAGACTGTCGCCGTCCCTGCCTTGCAGGTCAGCCACTATTGCCCTGTTCATAATTTCTGCTGCATCTTGCAGCCAGTCAGCTAATTCATCAACCTCCCAACCCGACCATGATTTCACCACATTGTTATCAGCCATCACGGGGTCTAATACATTCCAGGGTTTGGTTGTATCTGGTTTGGGCGTTTTATAGTAGTCATCAAACCATATAGTTTCCCTGTTCTTTACAGTAAAAGCAAGATAGGAGAACCAGTTAGCCAATGTCTGTGGGTAGGTGGTATTAATTTCCGCTTTTTCTAAGGCTTTTGCTGCCAGCATATCTACCAAAAAACTTGGAAGGGTAATTATTTCATTTTTCGTTTGTTCTTTGTGACAACGCCACCATTTAAACAACCTTATGCAATCATTAAAAACAACCACACCGTCTTCTTCGTTTGTTTCTTTAGTACGATTGCGGACAAAAGCGGTATGTTTTTGCACAGATGTTTTAATCTTATCACCGTTGTTCCTTATCAGCAGTTGCTTCTCCAGGTCATCAGTTGCAAACATCGGTACAATATCATAGGTGAGCTTAGTTCCCACAAATTCCATTTTTACAGAGCTTTTCGTAACCGTAATTTTAGTATCAGGGTAAGATTCTTCGGCATATTTTTTAAATCGCTGGATAAGGGGTTCAAACTCTATTTCTTTATCTGGCTTTACCACAAATGCAAGGTCAATATCCTGCCCCTCATTGGTGGTTTCACCTTGCAGATGCCTCCGCAAACCGTTCTTTTTGGCAAATGAACCGGAGTATGGCATATCCGTGATGGTCAATCCGTCATCTTCTACCTTCTTTTTTATTTTGCCCCTAATTTCATCAGACTGCTTTTTAATAGTGTCCCTTGTTTTCTTTTCGGGGGCTATCCAGGCCACAAAATTCCTGATGCGGACATGGAGCTTGCTTTTTGTACTGTACGAACTCATTTTTAGTGTTTTATGTGTTATTTTAGTGTTTACAGAAACATACTACCTATACTACTAAAACCATGACTAACGGATTTAGGTAGTATAAATGAACCTTAAACTGCGTAATGGGTTGGGAAGCGTTAAAAGATGAATCAACAGAGAATTTGATTGCATATATGCAATGGAAAAATGAGGCCGGTTTTGAGGACACGGCCAAAAATGCGTTCCGTTCATTCCTATTCAGGTTTCAGGAGGAAATTATAAAAAAAACAAGGGTTGTTACGAGAAAATGGGGGTATGACAATGACACGGCAGATTTGATTGCTGAAAGGACGTTTGAAAGATTTTGGAAGTATCCAAATTTTGATATTTCAAAATCAAAAGCAAAGGATTTTGATACAGGAGTTATTATTTACCTTTTTGCAATTGCTGCCCACCAGCTTGCAGACTATAAGAAAGAACAAAATGGAGAAATAAACCCATTTACCGGAGATGAAATAATTATAAGAGAGTTACCCAATCCTGAAAACTTTAATTTATCCAGTGAAAGAAAAGTAATTTTAAAAGAACGGCACGACATAATTGAAAAAGCACTGGCAAGGCTTACCCCCAAACACAAAATTATTTATTTAACATACAAGCAATATGAGCAGGATGGATTTAAGCTGCCCAGAAAGCTACTGCAATCATTAAGAGAGGAACTTGAACTAACGCAAAGTTCAGTTCAGGTTTATAAAAAGGAAGCCTTTGATAAAATTGACGAATACTTAAATATTTATGGCTAAAAACAAAAATATTACTCCAGCTAATGTAACTGAGTGGTTAGCCTCAACAGGGTTTCTATTCCCGACTAATGAACTTGAGTTATCCAGGTTCAATAAACTGTATGGAGAGTTAGATGAACAACTCACCGGAAAAGAAATTGACCCCGAAAGAATACTTAATGGGCTACATCAATCCAAAGTTGTAAAAATGAATGTTAATCCAACTATTGAGGAAGAATTTTCTGCATATCGTATGGTTGCAAGAAATGGCAGCAACCTGCCAAAACATATTCTTGAAAAAATGAAAAAGAATCAAGCCAACCCCAAGCAAGATGATAACAGCTCCTCGGAAGAAAAAGATAAGTGATATAGCACATTATGTTGCTTCGCAATTCTACCAGTCAAATGTAACAGACATGGAGGCTATTGCAAAATTTGAAGGTTTGCAATATTATCATGACCATTATGAAGATGCTTTTGACGGGATGCTCTTATATGACAACAAAGATTTTCACATCCATATAAATATTGACAGAGGCAACGGCTTATCTACCAAGAGAGGGAATTTCACACTGGCGCATGAATATGGCCATTATTTTATAGACGAACACCGGATTGGGTTAATGACAGGTCAGATTGAATCTCATGCTTCACTACATAATGTTAACCAGAAAAATATCATTGAATACGAAGCAGATTATTTTGCAAGTTGTTTGCTTATGCCGGAGAACAGATTTAGAAATTTTTCAGGTGGCCCTCGTAAAAAATTTTCTTTAGATACTATCCTTAATCTTTCAAATGCTTTTCAATCCAGCATATTGGCAACTGTGTTAAGATTTGCAGAAATCGGAACACATGAAATTACTGCTGTTATTTCAGAGAATAATATTGTAAAATGGTTTGCCCAGAGCAAAGATTTCCCTAAATGGTCATTCAAATTCAAAGTTGGGCAACAACTTCCTCCAGCAACTGTAGCAGGAGAATTTTTCACTAAAACAGACAGTAAATACACCGGCATTGAAGATGTAGAACCTGATAATTGGTATTATGCAAATGATGACAGGGCGAACAGAACCATGCACGAGCAGTGTTACTATTCCGATAGCTATGGGTATGTAATTAGCTTGATTTGGTTTGGCTAAAATGAAAATTAAAGAGACAAATACTACTTGTTGTTATTGTGGAATTAGAAAAGCTACAACAAAAGACCATGTTCCGCCTAAAGCAATTTTTACAAAGCCAAGACCAAATGATTTGATTACAGTACCATGTTGTTTTGAGTGCAACAATTTAGCTTCAAAGTTTGATGAAAAATTTAAGGCTTACCTGGGGATGCACATTGCCAGGCAAGGTGGCGAAGCAGAGAGGTTTTTTAAAGAAGGTGTTTTACCTACTACAAAATATAATGGCAAATTACGCAGGAATATTTTCAACTCAATGTACCCTGTAAATATTGCAACTAAAGCAGGAATTATTACTGGTAAAGGCAAGGCAGTTCCCTGGGATAATGAGGCACATGACATAACAATTGAGAGAATAATTAGGGGATTATTTTTTCATCATTATGGTAAGATTATTGGGGATAATGCTGAGATTAATACTTATTGGTTCAAAAAACCTGAAACTGTTTTGGATGACAAACTCTATGAAACCTCTATAGCAAATGGAAATTTTAAATATCAATACAATAAGGTTGAAGAATCTGAATTTGATTCAGTTTGGCTTTTCAATTTTTATAATGGGCATTTTGCCGGTGGAATGATTTTATCTAAAAAATCTCCGCCTCACCTCCCTGATTAAACCTCCCCATCTGTACCGCCTTGCCTTTCTCTGGCACTTCAATTACCACATCCACATCATGCTGGAAACTCTGCGGCCATTTAAAGTTTCCTGTTTTGGGGTTTGAAAAATAAATATGAAAGATTTGGTTTTTTTAGACTGATAATATTTGGATTTAACAAAAAATGGGAATAATAGAATCGTTTTGTTTCTAATTACTCCCATTCGTGCCCAGAACAGGAATCGAACCTGCACTACCTTTCGATAACCAGATTTTGAGTCTAGCGCGTCTACCAGTTCCGCCATCTGGGCTTGGGGCTGCAATATTAGGGCAAAACAGCTATT
>JAIEQT010000622.1 GCA_019747455.1 Chitinophagaceae bacterium
CTGTTTGTCCAACAGAGGTAGATTTTACAACTACAACTCTGCCATTAAATATATTATTCTTATTAGCCTGATGAATAAAATAATCTGGCAACCCTCTTAATAAAACGCCCGTACCAAATTGAATGATACGCTCAGGCAAATGAATAGAGGAAGCAAGAGGAACTTGAACAGAGTTGCTACTAATATTATTGAGTATGATTTTACTTAACTGCATGTTTAATTTATTAATAGATCCCATTTGTGCTCAAATACCCAATCGGTATTAATACCATTCGGTGAAATAGCTTCCTTACTTATATTTATATTATTAGTATACCAGGTATATTGTTGACCATCTTTTTTACAATTATAATAATATACTCTTCTACCCCATACAATAGTATTATTAGTTGGTACGAGATAAATATCTTCATTGGCCATATTAGCCGCAAAGGAGCAGTTAATCAAATAAAATTGTGCGTCTCTATGATACCTGCCCAACTTAAATCCATCATACCCCTCAAACCTGCAATTCTTTAAAACGGTTTTAGATGATTCATGTACTGAACCATCATGCCAAATAATAGCCGGACCAGTATTAGCGATAAAAAGGCAATTTTCAGCAAAGGACCATCCACGTGGACAAAACAAATCAACACCGCCCTCCATGATACAATCTTTAAAATAAAACATCCCATCGTTCGTATTCCAGGGACTCATAGTATCTCCTCCATAGGCAACAAAGCGACAATGTTTGAATTGAAGCTTTGTAGCGGCAAAACTTCTGAATGCCATTTGATGACTATTAGATCGAATTAGTTTTTTGCCGGTGCTATCTGTAGCACAGTTTATAGTTTTATCACCCAGATTTTGCTTACCATAACTATTAATAACAGTAAGATTTTCAAATTGAATATCAGCGCAAGAATCGATATTAATAGTTGCTACACCCCAATCACTCGGATTTGAGCAACGCCATTCATCTCTTGCAATGGTTTGCTCAATGATAGTACCCTCCCTACTCTCTCCTCTAAAAATGATATGGCTTTTCTTAAGAAAAATTTTCTCTTTATAGATGCCATTCTTTATCTCGATAACAACTGTTGAATTATTATTAGAAGCAATACTATTTATAGCTAGCTGAATAGACCTGTATGTATTAGGTAAAGTAGGTGATACTATAATTCTTTGCTCGGCAAGTACCGGCAATATAATGAGACTAAGCAATAGACTTAATATGTAGCTTTTCACGCTCATCAATTTAATAACCATTTAGCTAAAATATTAGCAGCTTTAAAATTTTGAAACGAACCCGGTAATTTTCTTCCATCGATATATTCATTGTATAGCCAAGGATCCCCAATTACAAATACAGCTCCTTTACCTACGCGAAATACAGCCATAATGATATCATCTTGTGTTTGGGCAATGATATTTGCCTTATTATTTATTTGCAGTACACTTAATTCTTTCACATAGGTTTTAAGTTCTCCTTTAAAAACCTCATTATGCTCAAGGGTGTATACCGCTCCAGTTTCAAATTCATTTCCTTTCACCATATTAATACTCTTATCAGTAAATTGAAATCCAATTTTTTTAGCTAGTATATTGGTATGAACTAAATCGCAGTTGCTACTATCATTTGCCATGAGTACTAACTTACCACCTTGCTTTAGCCAATCAATTATTGTATTTGCATATTTTTCATTGATATAATTAGGTGAGGGATTATCTTTAGTATGATCGGGGTCAACAATTATATATACACCCGCTTTCGATAAATTTTTAGCACTGGGTGCCTCATCTAAAGAAGCCAATCTGGCACCATAGAGTTCAAATTGCTGCCCCCATAATCCAAAACCACCATTATCCCATTCTTCCCATATATAATGCCAACGCTCATTAATACCTGCAGCATCTTTTCTTCGTTCATTATTAAAAAATCGATCCAATAAAACTGTTTTACCATTAGCGATTTTTGGGATCTGTGCCATTTGCATTTCAATACCACATTGAATAAAGGCACCGACACCTTTCGGATCATTGGTTACAACTGGCTCACTGAAATAATAATCCGCAGTTCCGCTTCTATAAGGGTTTCCCCCTAACCCTGAAACACTTACGGTACCATGTAAATTAGTCTGATCATTTTCACTTTTTACAAAAAACTGAATGATGCCGTCATATCCCTTCTTTGCATGTTGGGTATAGGTAAATGGTAAATATCCTTTTCTAACCCCTTTCTGTAACGTATAAACAAACATGGAAGATGCTGATGCCTCTTTATAATTTCTCTTATCATTGGTTATATCCAAAAGATCGAACCATAAACCATCTTTTTTATCCTGCACAGCAATAACAGCTTTAGCATATCTATTTAAAATTTGTATTAGCAAATTTCTTTGGGGATGCTTTTCCGGAATATAATCAAGTACATCTACTAAAGCCATCCCATACCAGCCCATGGCCCTTGCCCATACATGAGGAGATAATCCGCTTTTTATATTAGCCCACTGTTGTTGCATGCTCTCATCCCAGGCATGATACAATAAACCGGTTTTAGGATCTCTTGCTTTATTTTCGATAGTAACAAATTGGTGAATAATATCCGAAAAAGCCGCAGTATCCTGAAATAAAGAAGCGTACTGTGCATAAAAGGGTTGCCCCATATATAACCCATCTAACCAAACCTGATAGGGATAAATTTTTTTATGCCAGAAACTACCTCCATTGGTACGAGGATGTGTTTGCAATTGCTTTCTTAATAGATCAGCTGCTTTTTTATATTTTTCTTTCCCGGTTACTGTGTATAGTAATAAAATAAGCTTACCGTTATTAATATGATCTATATTATACTCATCGGGTTTATAATCATAAATACGGCCATCGTCTTTTACATAGTAATCCATACTATGCTGTATATAATTAAAATAAGCTCCTTTACCCGTAAATTTCCAGGCAGCTTCGATTCCTTTTAAAATAACACCTTGATCATAAGCCCAGCGCGCTCTGCCACCCGGTTTTACAGCAAAAGAATCCGGCCAGGTTCTCATCACGGTTTTAATCATATTTTCTGCGTACGATATAGGCTGCGCATTAGCCATACCAACAAATAATATTATGCCAAGAAGTACGTAAGATTTCTTCATCTTATTTTTTTATCAGCGTATTTACAACTGCCTCAGCTACCCCATATCCGCCCTCAGCAATAGTAGTAAGTTGTTTTGTAATTGTATTTTGAATTGTAATATCAACTGTTTTGGCACCATGTAGTAGGAAAAGCTGTTTTGTATCCTTACTGAACTGTAGCTTATTAAAACTACAGCTAGTTGCGTTTAAGATATAAATTAATGGATCTTGCTTTTTTGTATAAATAGCCGCGTTATTAAATGCAATATTTTTTGCCTCTTGAATGTCAACACCTTCATCAGCTTGAATCAATAGGTTATTAAATATAATATTTTGTACGGGCATTTCAGGAATGCCTCTAACAAATACTGCTTTCGCGGCACCATTACAATAAATATTATCGAATTGCATGTTTCGGAAAACGGGTGTAGCATCAGTTACCGGTTGCGCTACAGCCATAACAGGTACTTTTTTATCTGTAGCAACTACAGCAGGATCTACTGCTGCATAGTACATATCAAACAAAATAGCTTCTCCGGGTATATCTTTAATGCGAATGTTTTTCGCATAAATATTTTCTACTACCCCACCCCTTCCTCTTACAGTTTTAAAACGAAGACCAATATCTGATCCGATAAAATTACAATCTTCAACATAAATATTCCGAACGCCACCACTCATTTCACTACCTACCACAAAACCACCATGAGCATGATACACAGTACAATTTTTGTTTAAGATATAATCGTATTGGATTGAAATGAAGTTTTAGAGTCATGGCAATTTCTTTATTAAAATCGCAGTATTTATGTATTTAAAAAGATATTTGTGGTGATTATTATTAATGCTATTATTAGCATTGAATTGACTGTAAATTTAACTACTTGAAAGTGAATAAAATTATCAAAAATATTTTTTACGCTACCTATGAATTTAAATACAAAATTGCACGGAATAAATTGAAGATGGTCTTATTAACCGAATATGTCCAAGTTAAATGCCGCCAATTGTTCATAAAACAAGTTTAAATATCGGCGAAATACTAGAAAAATAAAGATCATTTTTTATTTTTTATTTCAGACGAGAGAATGATGAAGAAAACGTCTTTTCTGTTTCTTGTAT
>JAIEQT010000339.1 GCA_019747455.1 Chitinophagaceae bacterium
GTGCTCTTCCGATCTTCTTTGGATACTATTCTCATCTACTTCAATACCGTGTTCATCTCCCCATTGCTGCCCCTCCTGACGAATACCATCGTGTATGGTTATGATACGATTATAGCCCAATCCTCTAATAACGGGTTTAGAAACGGCAGGTCCGGTACTTAAAGCACTAACACCAGGCACAATTCGTGCTAACGCATCAATAATATTGGTAGATGTTTGCTTGCTTAAATCTGATTGCTTTACAATACTAACCGGCTGAGCCGTTTGCTTAGCTTTTACCGCAGATGCCACTCCTGTTACGGTAACGGCATCATTCTCCAGTACCGATTCTTTCAGGATAAAGTCTTTTTGTGTGTCGCCATTAATGTTGATCGTTTCTAATAAAGTACTATACCCAACAAAAGCAA
Source organism: Chitinophagaceae bacterium (assembly GCA_019747455.1). Taxonomy (GTDB): domain Bacteria; phylum Bacteroidota; class Bacteroidia; order Chitinophagales; family Chitinophagaceae; genus Sediminibacterium. Next base: position 408 of record JAIEQT010000339.1, read on the forward strand.
CTTCAAATAAATAGCTTCCATTCGGTATTGTTGCCGTTCTATATTTTCCCTCGGCACCACTCACAGTTCCTTGCTTTAACTCATAAATTTGAATAATAGCACCTTCGAGTGTTTTACCGGAAGCGTCTCTAACTACGCCAGTTACTATTCCTTTTCCCGGCCCCTCAGCTAAAACAGGATTCATGCAAAAAATCAACATAGCTAAAACCGCAAAAAACAGCTTTCTCATATAATTACATTTGCTACAATGTTGCAAATATAGGGAACTGCTGCAATTTTTACATCATTGTTGCAAAAATTATCTGGCTTTAATCATTGCCCTAACCTGTTGAATCGACAAGTTTTGAAGCCTTGCATAGTAAACGCCAGTAGGAAGGTTTCCCCCGTTAAATGTTATGGTATAGGTGCCGGCTGTATATTCTCTATCTACCAAATTCGTAATAACCCTACCAGTAGTATCCATAACCTGGATAAGCGTATGTCCCCCATTGGTCTTAAATGTAATAACCGTATTTGTAGTAAATGGATTGGGATAATTATGTATTAAAGTTTCGCCAGACAGGTTTACCGCCTTCCTACATCCTGCTGCATTTACCAAAGGAAGGGTTTGATAATTCTTCAACATCACTTGTTGCAAGTCTTTATCATCAACACATAACCAATTAGACAGTAGCGTTGCATAGATACTTCTAAAATCATACTGAAAAGGGATATTATCATTCACGGTAACACCTGCTCCGAAAGAAGGTGTATCCCCTAAAACATTACCCATTACCTGTTTTCCAAAAACAAATAAAGGTGCTGCAGAACCATGATCGGTTCCGGTACTTGCATTACTCTTTATTCTTCTCCCAAACTCAGAAAAAGTAACCCCAACAACCCGATCTTCTATGTCTAAAAATTTCAAATCATCTTGAAAAGCTTTTATCGCATCGCTTACATTTTTCAACAGATTAGCATGAGTGCCGGTTGCTGTATCCGTACTATTTACTTGCGCAGCATGGGTATCGAAGCTTCCATAACTGACCATATATACACGCGTTTGCAATCCTCCCTTAATTAATCTAGCCACAATTTTAAGCTGATCTGCTAATGAATTATTTGTTGGGTATGTTACCTGTTGTGGTACTTTGGTGGCAGCATCTTTAATAACGGTAGCATACTGTTGTGTTTGCTGTGCTACTAACCGTACAAAACTTAATTCCTTTCCTGCCGGTGTTGCCGGAGCCGGATCTTGCACCCCGTTGATTAAATTATAAAAATTAGATGTGTTGCTAATGCTCATGCCCATACTAACGGCCGGGCCTTGTAATGTTAAGGAAGTCGCTGATCCGATTTGAATAGCCAGTGGATCACGCATACTTGCATTGGGATATCCATTTGGAAAATTAGGATATTCATAATTCAAATATCTTCCGGCCCATCCACTGTTTACAACATCAGTGCTATCACTTGCGCTCATCCAAATATCAGTTGCTCTAAAATGAGAAAAACTAGGCTGTGGATATCCAGCAGATTGTACAATATTTAATTTGCCTTCATTATACATAGCCTGTAAACCCGTCATCGCCGGATGCAGACCTGCTTTCTGAATGCCTGTTAAGGATAGTACCTTTTGCTCAGGAATATAAATATTCGGCCGCGCATTTACATAATTACTATAGTTAGCTAAAGGTATTACCATGTTTAATCCATCATTGCCTCCGCTTAATTGTATAATTACTAAAACATGATCTGTGCTAGTAACCGGATTTAACATGGAGAGTGCCAATGGAGATTCTATACCAAAAGCTTTAAAAGATAAACCGCCTACTAAAGAAGGAAGCATTATCCCAACCGGCATCGTATTCCTTAAAAAATCTCTTCTTTTCATAGAAATAGGTTAAGCGAGTTGATACTCGGCTAGGTTCATTAAATATTTAATTAAATCGCGTAGCTTATTTTTAACTGTAGTTGTATTAGCCGTATTTCCCGGGTTATTAATAAACACGTTCCAGGCATCTGTCCAATAACTATCTGTAGTTTGTCCGCTTAATAAGATATCTCTTTTCAATTGTGCTTTGGAAGCTGCCGATAAATCAATTCGAAATAAAGCCGAAACCAAATCATCGATGAGTATATTAGGATTCGCCGGATTGCTCAATGTTTTTACATACTCTGCCCCATCTATCTGGATTTTTTTACTATTGAAAGTATATCCATTCACAATCAATGTATCCGTGTATTGATTACGCTTAGGCAAGGTATCACTATTGATCCATACCTGATAAAACTGAGGCTCCTGATAATAGGCTTTCCATCCACTCACATCAGGTGGATCACCAATATTTTGTTGCATATTACTCACCCAACTCACTAAATAATTATAAAAACCATAGTTTGTAATATAATCCGATGCAGGTTGGAAAGAAACAGCAAACTCTCTACATAAACCCACAACTAAATCTACCGGCGACTTTATTTGACAACCTCTCGATAAAATATCAAAAAAGTGTTCACTTTTTAACAGTGCGGCTAAAACTGGTTTGATTTCGTAATTATTATTTCTCAAGATATTGGCTAGAGGGGTAATCATATTAGCTTCAACAGAAGCATCGATATCATAGTATACAAACCAACGGTAAAGTCTTCTGCATATATATTTAGCAACTTCTTGTGTATTAAAGATCATAGTTAACAGATCATCCAATTCTTGATTTCCCGCTGTTGCACCTGTTCTTCCTGTTATGATGGTATTATTATAGAACGAGGAAAAAACCTTACTAGCAGTATCATGACGAGTAGCATCAAAATAAGAACTGATCGTAGTTGCATTATTTCTCCACCCTGTTAAAACTTTAGCTGCAGCCTTTACATCAGATTCAGTGTACTGAGATCCCGGACCTTTACCACAACAAAACAACTCTTGGAGTTCCCTGCCATAATTTTCGTCGGGTGCAGAGGCCGTGTTTACTTGACCATTCAAATACACCAACATCGCAGGATCCAATGTTACCAGTTTAGTAAGGTTTTTAAAATTCCCTAATGCATTTGCCCGCAATAAGCTATGATGCTTGTAAACATATTGTGCATTACCAACATCATTTGTTTCTGTAGCAAAATGATTATGCCAAAACAATGTCAATTTTTCCCGAATACTTCTATCCTGATTTATCATTACCCCCATCCACCATTTTTTAAAAGAAGCTCTGCGTAAAGAGGCTACTGTGCCATCCGTATTAGGGTCATTTACCCAAGTAGTGCCCATAGCAATATTAGTATCAGGGGTTGTAGCAGTTGTAGGCACTGTATATTCTTTAACCGGAGGATCAGGAAGCGGAACAGTAGGATTCAATAACTCATCCACTACCTGACTTACCGTTTTTCCCTTAAAATAATTTAAATCGGCTTGCGAAACGCCAAATAAGGTTCTCTTTAATAGGTGGGTCAATTCCACACTTGTAAAACTGCCTGAATAAGCATTGATTCCGGTTGTGGGGGGTGGTACAAGGATTGTTTGCCTTTCCATGGGCTATTTGTTAACGAAAAGATAAGTAACCTCATTGAAATGCAGCTTAAAATCCATATTAAACTTATTTACGAAAACCGCAAAAACATGCAGCGCATTGGTTTAAAATATGTCCTATATTTAGGGTAAATAAACCCCTTCATGACCGAGCAAGCGATATTAGCAGGTTGTTTGCATAATGACCCCGTTGCGCAGCGAGAGCTATATAATCGTTACAGCCCAAAAATGCTGAGCGTTTGCTATCGTTTCAGTCAAAGTCGCGAAGATGCGGAAGATATGCTGCAGGAAGGTTTCATAAAGGTATTTACCCAAATACATACATTTCAAAACAGAGGTGCC
>JAIEQT010000256.1 GCA_019747455.1 Chitinophagaceae bacterium
ACACCTCCTTTTCTTCTCTCCATATCTGTTTCGAAATCGGAAACAGCAAGAGGGATGCCTGCCGGACAACCATCCAGTACAAAACCTACACTCTCGCCATGCGATTCTCCGAAAATATGTATTCTAAAGAGGGTTCCTAAACTATTCATTTTTTAGTCATTAGTCAAGGGTCAATTTGATCAGATGCTCAAAAAAGTTGGGATACGATTTATTTACAGCTTGTGCCTCTTCAATCAACACTTCTCCGTTGGCGCGTAAGGCAGCTACAGCGCAAGCCATCGCAATACGATGATCGTGCCGGGAATGTACGGTACCTGCTTTTATACTTCCTCCTTTTATTAACATTAAATCGCCTTGTAAATTTATTTCAATACCCAATTTAGCGAATTCCTGTTGCAGGGTCAATCCCCTATCACTCTCCTTATGCGCTAACCTGCTTACTCCCTCAATAGCTGTTGTACCTGAACAACAGGCAGCTAATGCTACTAAAGGTGGAAATAAATCCGGACAATCCGTTGCATTAAAATGGAAGGCTTTTAAAGGTAAGTTTCTAATCTCAATTTGTTTCTCTTGCACCGATAGTCCTGCTCCGGCATCACTTAATGCTTGTAAAATAGCTTTATCTGCCTGGGTTGAAAAAACATCCAGCCCTTCAACAACAATATCGCCTGCTATGGCGCCCGCCACTAATAAAAAGGCTGCTCCACTCCAATCACCTTCTACGGTGTAGGTATAAGGTGTACGGTTTGAGGTATAAGGTGAAAGGTTTGGACCGAAATAAAAATTAGTGTAGTCATCATGCGTAACCTGCCAACCAAAATTGTTCAATACTTTTAGCGTAAGATCTATGTAGGGTTTGCTTTTTAAATCTTTCACTTTAATGGTTACCCCTTCGGCTCCGGCTGCAGCATATGCCATTAATAGTCCGGTTAGAAATTGCGAACTCAAAGAACCATCAACCTCAATATCAGCAGGTACCAATGGTCCCTGTATATGTAAAGGCAATTTACCGGCATTCGATTGGATACTCACCCCTAATTGAGGAAATATATCATCAAAAAAATCCATAGGTCTGGTTAGTAAACTACCTGTACCGTGAATGGTAATGGCTTGTTTGCTCAAGGCAGCAATAGGTGTGAACATACGTATACCTAAGCCACTCTCTCCGCAATTCATTTCTTCACCTACAGGATTTACTCCGGTTGAAAAAATAACCAACTCATTTTGTTCGTCGAAAGTATATGTGGCTCCTAATTTTTGAATAACATCAAGCGCCGCTTTATCATCATTACTAATACCAGGATTTTTGATAACGGTAGTACCGGTCCGTAACAAAGCGGCTGCACAAGCTCGTTGCATACTACTCTTGCTGGCTGGCGCATATATATTACCCGATACTTTACCTGGTTTAACCCTAACAATCATCACTATAACTTAAACTGTTTAAATATTTCTTGTAGTTGTACGAAAAGAATTGGCTGTACAACTGCTTTACCTGTTTTTTCTAAGAGAATATAATGTATTGATACCCCATCTCCTTTCTTATCTTTCAATAATACTTTAAAAGCTTCCTTGGCATTAAATTCGGCTACAGTAGGTAACCCATATTTTTGTAGTAGTGCTATAAGACGATGAGGTTCTTTATAAAATTTCAATTGCGCCGAAATAAAGGCCGCATAAGTCATCCCAATACTGATCGCTTGTCCGTGGCTTAATTCATACATATTTTCAATAGCATGACCCAAAGTATGACCGAAGTTCAACAGCTTTCTATTTCCTTTTTCAAATTCATCTTCCACTACCACTTTAATTTTTATCATTGCATTTCGCTGCACTAATGAGGCTAGAGACTTGGTATCTTTTTTATACTTTACAATAGATCGTTGCTCTAGCTCTGCAAACATTTTCGCATCCTTAATAGCAGCATGTTTGATTATTTCTGCAAAACCATTTTTCCATTCTGCATCTGGTAAGGATTTGAGCAAACTAAAATCGTACAGTAAAAATTCGGGTTGGCGAATGAGTCCGACCATATTTTTATATACGCCAACATCAATCCCATTTTTTCCGCCGATGGCAGCATCTACCATTGCTAATAAAGAGGTTGGTACAAATCCAAAACGAATACCACGCATATAGATCCCCGCTGCATAGCCGGTAATATCAGTAATTACACCGCCACCTACTCCAATTAAAATAGACTGCCTATTAGCCCCCATTTTAATGAGTTGATCGAGCAATACATCTACTGTTTGTTGTACTTTATATTGTTCGCCGGCTTTTAATACAATGGTATTCCAATTTTTAAATAATTGTTTATGCTTCGCAAATACATTGGTATCGGTAACTAAAAAAGCATGCTCCTTCGATACTATTTTTTCTACATAAGAAAAAGCAGCATCGAAATAAAAAGTAGTACTACTGCTACCGAATAAAATTTTTTTTCTTGTCATACTAACAGTCAATGGTCAATGGTCAATGGTCAATGGTCAATGGTCGTTGCCTATCCTACTGACCAATGACTATTGACTAGTGACGATTATGCATTCATAATCTTATTCTGATGATTAATACTCTCCATATGCACGGCATCAAAATACTTAGTGATGAATTCTTTACTTAATCCCATTTTTTCACCATTTACAAATGCTCTTTCCAAGATAGCATTCCAACGGTTTGTTTGGAGGATTGTGATATTATTATCTTTTTTATACTGACCAATTTTATCCGCAACTTTCATTCTTTGTCCGAGTAGTTGTAATAATTCGTCATCTAACTGATTGATCTGTGCGCGCATTTTTTCCATATTTGCATGCAATTCTTCAGAGTTAATATCTTCTTTTCTCCAGATAATTGATTCGATCATCTCTCCCAATTTCTCTGGCGTAATTTGTTGCTTAGCATCACTCCAGGCATTATCAGGATCTATATGACTTTCGATGATCAATCCATCAAAATCCAGGTCGATCGCTTTTTGTGCAACATCCAATAAAATATCTCTTCTTCCACAAATATGTGAAGGATCATTAATGAGTAACATCCCCGGGTTACGGCGTTTCATTTCAATAGCCAGATGCCACATAGGGGCATTTCTGTATTCAGTATTACCATAGGAACTAAAACCACGATGAATGAGTCCGATATTTTTAATACCTGCTTTCGCTACCCGTTCTACTGCACCGATCCATAATTCTAAATCGGGATTGATAGGATTTTTAATAAGTACCGGTACGTCTACGCCCTTCAATGCATCAGCAACTTCTTGTACACTAAAAGGATTAACGGTTGTTCTGGCACCGATCCACAACACATCTACATCAAAATGCAAGGCATCTTCTACTTGTTTACCGGTTGCTACTTCTACTGCTACAGGAAGTCCGGATATTTTTTTGGCTTGTTGTAACCAAGGTAATCCTTTGGTACCAACGCCTTCAAAACTTCCCGGGCGCGTACGCGGTTTCCAGATACCTGCCCGTAAAATGTCTACCTTACCGGTAGCAGCTAAACGAGTGGCTGTTTGCAGCACTTGCTCTTCTGTTTCAGCACTACAAGGACCCGAAATTACGAGTGGTCGTTTCGCTACAATTTCATTGATGTTTGTTTGTTGTGTTGTTGCCTGTTCCATATAAAAAAAATATTTACATTAATAACCTAATAACTAACTACCTCCTTCCTCCCGAATCTGCATCATTCATTCTAATTCTTCTTCCCTTATAATTTTTACCATCTAATGCACGTATCATTTGTTGTGCTGCTCCCTGTTCAATTTCAATCCAGCTATTCATATCCTTCATATCGATTTTTCCTAATACTTCTTTTCTGAGATCGCTCATATCTAAAATAAATTGCAGGAAACTAGCTTTATAGATTCACAAATAATCGGCTATAACCACCGCCGGCTTTATAAGCTTTACGAGAATCGCCCCTACCTTGTTCGCGACCACGATCGTTGCCTTGGATTCTTTCTCTTTCGCGATCTTTTTTACTACGCTCACGCACGTTTAAGTCTTCGGCGTTTTCATAATATTTTAAGAAACGATCGAATTCCATAGCAGCTACTCGCTTTAATACTTCTTCTTTATCGATATCAGCGAATTTTTCTGCAAGCATCGGAACGTAGGTTTCGTAATCACCATGACTGATATCTGCAGATAATAATTTATCCATGAAATGAAAAAATTGTTTTCTACAAACATCTTTTCCTGATGGGATATCGAGTTTATGAAAAGCAGATTTATTAATTCTTTCGATCTGATTGAGCT
>JAIEQT010000508.1 GCA_019747455.1 Chitinophagaceae bacterium
CAACAAACATAGCAGAACCAGGATGAGTTTTGAGTTAGCGGAGAAGCGCTTATCAGCCGATGTGCTCAACTTTACCGCAAGTAGCTCTTCTGCCGCGAAAGGCGAAACTTTGTTGGATACTGTTAATAATATCCTCAGTATGAAGGTGGATATGGTAGTGATGCGCCATAGTGCTTCAGGAGCGCCACATTTTTTGGCAAAGCATATTCCGGCAGCCATTGTTAATGCAGGGGATGGTATAAATGAGCATCCTACACAAGCACTCTTAGATGCTTTTTCTATGCAAGAAAAAACAGGCAGACTAGAGGGTTTAAAAGTGGCTATCATTGGCGATATCATGCATAGTCGCGTGGCTTTGAGCAATATGTATTTGCTCAAGAAAATGGGCGCAGAAATTATGGTTGTTGGTCCACCTACGCTAATACCCACCTATATTGCCGAAGCGCTAGGGGTTAGGGTGAGTTATAATGTGCAACAAGCCTTGCAATGGTGTGATGTGGCTAATGTATTGCGTATACAACTAGAGCGACAAAACCAGCCTTTATTTTCTTCTTTACGAGAATATAATTTAGCCTACGGTATCAATAAGAATATGCTGGATAAATTGGGGAAGGAAATTGTGATCATGCATCCGGGGCCCATAAACAGAGGGGTTGAGTTAGATAGTGATGTTGCGGATGGACCTCATTCTATCATTCTCAATCAGGTAGAGAATGGAGTAGCCGTACGAATGGCAGTTTTGTATTTGTTGGCGGGAAAGACAAATTAGCAATTTAGAATTAGGAATTTAGAATTTTTAAATCCCAATTCATAATTCTTAACTCTTAATTCATAATTAATTTATATGCAACGTATATGCTTATTCCCCGGAACCTTTGATCCTGTAACATTGGGTCATACTGATATTATTAACAGGGCATTGCCGTTGTTTGATAAAATTATTGTTGGTATCGGCATTAATGCATCTAAAAATCCAATGTTTAGTGCAGAGCAGCGTATGCAATGGTTTAAAGAGATTTATAGTGGTGAAGCTAGGGTAGAGAGTGCTGTATATGATGGATTGACCATTAACTATTGTAAGCAAATTGGAGCACAGTTTATTTTAAGAGGCATTCGGTATGTAAGTGATTTTGAATATGAAAAAACAATTGCGGATGCAAACAGAACGCTTGATAGTAATATTGAAACTATTTTCTTAACTGGCGAGCCTAAATATACTTCTGTAGCATCTACCATTGTAAGAGATATTTTACGAAATGGGGGTGATGCTTCTCCTTTTTTACCTGCTGCAGTCATTCGCACTTTACAAAGCAAATAAACGAATCACTTCTACAATATTGGGATACATGGTTGGGAAATAATCAGCGATATCTGCAGGTGCCACCCATTTTATTTCTGTAATATCTTCTTCTGTTTGTGGGAGGCCTTTTTGATAGGTTTCTATGCTCATGGCAAACCAATGGCTTTCTTTAACAACATCCTGCTTACGATAGGGGTCGAAATATTCATGTTTGGTGATGGTAATAAATTTTTGGAGTGTTAGGCTTGTTAAGCCCGTTTCTTCTTCTACTTCACGTATAGCGCAGGCTTCAATGGTTTCACCGGCATCGAGCTTACCTTTTGGTAAGTCCCAAAAGCCTCTTCTAAAAATGAGTAAAATTTCGAGAGATGGATTTTGAACTAATCCGCCAGCAGCAATGATGATGGGTTTAGACATGTAGGAATTTTGCTGTGAAGATAAGATGTGAAAATTTGACCTGATAAAAGCAGTATCAAGTTATTAGCTTTGCAGTATGACAAACGAAAAAGCGGTAGCAGAAAAATTATTGCAGGTAGAAGCCATAAAATTAAATCCACAAAACCCTTTTACCTGGGCAAGTGGATGGAAGAGTCCTATTTATTGTGACAATAGAAAAGTCTTATCATTCCCTTATATACGCGATTTTGTGAAGAGTGAATTATGTAATGTTATTTTTGAGCATTTCCCTGAGGCAGAAGCATTGGCAGGTGTGGCAACAGCGGGTATACCCTGGGGCGCTTTGGCAGCAGATCAACTAAAATTGCCTTTTATGTATGTTCGTCCGAAACCGAAGGAACATGGGTTGGGAAATCAAATAGAAGGTGCGTATACCGAGGGGCAAAGGGTATTAGTAATTGAGGATCTTATCTCTACCGGTAAAAGTAGTTTGCAAGTGGTAGATGTATTAAGGCAGGCCGGTGTGCAAATCGAGGGAATGGTCTCGATTTTTAATTATGGATTTGATAAGGCGGTACAAGCTTTTGCAGCGGCCGGTGTGCGAACCAGGTCGCTTACCAATTATCCCACCTTAATTGAATTGGCTATAGAAAAGGGGCTTATCGAAGCGGGTGTAAAAGAAACCCTGATGGAGTGGAGTAAAGCTCCGGAGGTGTGGGGGGAGTAGGCTGAGCGGAGTTGTATTGAAGTAGCAGATTCCAGATTGAAGATTCCAGATTTAAATTAAAGCGTATGAAAAGGGCATTTGTGATCATTCTTATTAGTTTAACGGCTACTGGTTATTCCCAAATGCGCAAGCAGGAATGGGTAACTGTTAAGTCGGCTAACTTAAAATGCTGGGAATGTAAAGTGGCATTGGAAAAGTATTTTGCCAAAGCCAACCAATCGCTTCTGCAAAGTGGTGTGACCCAGATGAAATTTAATTTATTGCAGGGTGAATTAAAGATTCAATATTGGCCAGATAGGTGTGGGGTAGAAGAAATAAAAGCCGCCATGAACAACGCTGGGTTTGATGCAGATGAAGAGAAGGCCGAGCCCGATGCGTACAAGAAATTACCACCGATATGCAAATACGCCGCCGAAGGCGGCGGTCCTCAGCCTAAAAAGCCTTGTCATATCCAACCTATTTATTAGGTTTTAGAATAAAGATAACTGGTGTTTACCTTCATAATTAAAGGGAACTGTTTTAAAAATACCACCTCTTCCAGCCTTAACTGTTCCTTTTGCCTGCACGGTAACTTCTCTTTTGAGTAATAAATAGGCTGAGTTTTTCAGCAGGTTTTTCATATCCAAGTTGATTTTCGCCGGGAGTGAGAACTCACTCATGCGATTGATATGCATGAGGGTATCTAATTGGAATTTCCCTAAAAACAGGCTGTCAACATATACATCACTATCCACTTTACGCAGGTCTAGTCCAAACCCATTCGGATTATAATAAATAAGATCAAAGGAGAGGGTGCTTTGGTTAAAGCCGATGGTTTCTACTTTAACATTTCTAAAGTCGCGATATTCAAAATCTTTTGGTTTGGCGCAAGAAAAAAGTAGAAAAATGCAAAGGGCAGATAGGGGAGCGAGGCGAAATACTTTCATGAACCGAATGTAATAAAGATTGTCTGGATTCGCTAGAATTTGGTAAAAAACCGGTAACGATATACTACTTACCACAAAACGGTAATAAACAATTGATAGTCAATACTAATACATATTAAACCTACTTTATTAAATTAGTATTATTTGTTATTAGTTTTTAGGTTTAAACGCACTTCCTGTTTTTAGCGTTAAAAAGGGTCATATTAGTGCATTATTGTATAAGTTATATAGTAGATATGTGCTAAATACAATTTGTTAAAATAATCTTCGTTTTATATTCATAAATAAAAAGTAAACAAATAGTAAAAACAAGTTTATTATTTTTGTATCTTTAATTATGAGTTGGAATATAGACATATTAAAAGCCGAAGGAGATATCCTTAAGAAAATTCATGCTTTTGGTTTGTTTAAAAACCAAGGTATTGCTATTATTGAACGCAATTTTCCTCGTTTAATAGATTTTATATTAGCAAATGCTCATAAATCTTTTGAAGATTTTGAAAAAGAACAATTAGCTATTTTAGAAAAGTTTAGTGAAGTTGCCTAATCTCCCTTTCATTTCTAAGTATTCTTTTAATATTTTTATATTCTCACTTTCTCCTACTAGATTAAAAGCACCTAGCCAAGTAAAACCTGTTTTTATCCATTTCGCCCTAGCGACATCGTCCTTTAGTATATTAGAAAGTGTGGATGGTTCTAGTTTATTTTCAAAACACCATATCTCAAATTTTTGTTGGTCTGATTGACTCATAGTATATCCAAGTCTACCCCATGTATAGTAACCTTTAAAATCGTAACCTGATTGGGCAGATGTTAGAATCTCATTGAAATTATACTTTTTTGCCGCAATAACCTGATGTAAGCTCCCCATTTTTAGTACAGTTTAAAAGTAGAATATTTTCTTTTCATTCATTGATTTAGTTCTATCGGGT
>JAIEQT010000344.1 GCA_019747455.1 Chitinophagaceae bacterium
TGTTCATTTTTTAAGCGAGATATACAAGCAACAACCGGTATCTGCACCCGGTATGCATAATCGCATGGAATGGCGCCCGCTGGAAGGTTTTGTATTAGCCGTTACCCCTTTTAACTTCACGGCTATTGGCGGCAATCTCCCAACTTCTGCTGCTATGTGTGGGAATGTAGTTGTTTGGAAACCGGCCAATACGCAAATTTATTCAGCCCAATTGTTCATGCGAATTTTGAAAGAAGCCGGCTTACCCGATGGCGTGATTAACCTGGTATATGTAGATGGACCAACCATTGGTAAAGTATGTTTCTCTCATAGGGAGTTTGCAGGCGTTCACTTCACAGGATCAACAGGTGTTTTCAATAATATGTGGAAAGTGATTGGACAAAATATGGGTATGTATAAATCATATCCACGCATTGTTGGTGAAACTGGCGGGAAAGATTTTGTAATTGCACATAAATCTGCTGATCCGGATGTGGTGGTTACTGCATTGGCAAGAGGCGCTTTTGAATTCCAGGGACAAAAATGTTCTGCTGCATCCAGAGCTTATATCCCCAGCAATATTGCGGAAGAAGTAAAGAGAAAATTAGTAGCTGCAGTTAATAGTATGAAAATGGGTACTGTAGAAGATTTCAGCAATTTTATCAATGCTGTTATCGACGAGAAAGCATACAATAGTATCACCCGTTATATCAGCAATGCCAAAAGAAATAAGAAAGTAAAAATATTGGCAGGAGGTAACTTCAGTAAAACAAAGGGTTATTTTATTGAACCCACAATCATTGAAACACGCGACCCGAAATATGTAACCATGTGTGAGGAAATATTTGGTCCGGTTTTAACGATCTATGTGTACAATGCCGATCAGTTTGAGAAAACATTGAACTTGGTAGACAGTACATCTGCTTATGCGTTAACGGGAGCCATTATTTCGCAGGATAGAGCTGCCATTGAATTAGCTACAGATAAACTGAGAAATGCAGCCGGCAATTTTTACATCAATGATAAACCAACTGGTGCCGTTGTGGGACAGCAACCTTTTGGTGGTGCAAGGGCTTCGGGCACTAACGATAAAGCAGGTAGCATGCTTAATTTGTACCGTTGGTTAAGTGCAAGAACTATCAAAGAAACATACAATCCGCCTACACATTACGGATATCCGTTTATGGGAGAAGAGTAATAATCTTCAATCTGGAATCTTCAGTATAACAAGTAATTTGTTGCAGATTGAAGATTCCAGATTCTCAGATTAAAGAAACTTATTTAGGTAACACCACCGTATCAATCACATGTACCACACCGTTACCTGCTTTAATATCTGCTGCTACAACTGTTGCTACACCGCCGTTTTCATCGGTTAGTATTACTTTACCATCTTTTAAAGACGCAGTTAAAGTACCACCGCTAACTGTTTTAACAGCAGCTTTACCACCACCATCTTTAATAGCTTTTAGCACGGCAGCAGCATCTAAATTACCGGCAATAACATGGTAGGTAAGTACCTTGGTTAGAGTCGCTTTGTTCTCCGGCTTCAATAATGTTTCAACGGTTCCTGCCGGAAGTTTTGCAAAAGCACTGTTTACCGGGGCGAACACTGTAAACGGTCCGGCACCTTGTAAAGTTTCAACTAAACCCGCTGCTTTAACCGCTGCTACAAGTGTTGAATGATCTTTTGAACCCACTGCAATGTCTACTACGGTTTTTTGAGCAGAAGCAGTTGAGAATACGCCAGCCAATACAATGGCAGCGATTGCTAAGAATGTTGCTTTCATTTTGTTTAATTTTAATACCATTACGATTAAACAAAATAATTGTTTAGAATGACTGAAGATTCGCTTATACTTAGCAGATTTGGTTCAACAAACCGCAATTATTTAATCACTTTTCTGATAAACCGCTTTTTCCCTTGATTAATTTCTACGTAGTAAATTCCATTTGCCAAACCTGAGAAATTGATTGTTGAGGTATGCCCGGTAATTTGTTGGCTGCTGATAGATCTACCTGTTGCATCTACTAACCGAATTATTTTGATGCCTGCTATTCGCTTATCTAGGCTAATGATTAACCTATCTCTAACCGGGTTAGGATACATACTAATACCTGTTATCAATGAACTATCTGTCTCAACTGAGCCCTTATCAAATTTTACTCGGAATGGTTCTTGTCCGCCCGCACAGTCTATAGTTCCTGCGTTACCATAGTGTAAAGGACTCCAACCACAGGCGTTTTGATACTGGTAGGTAAATGAGAAATTATTGTAAGGAGCCGAAGCAGAAGTAACATCCAAACTAGCCTGATCTAAAGACCCAACTGTTGTATATGAGCCAGAAATAGTCCATGAATGCCCAAAAATAGTTGAAGCAAACCCGAAAGGAAGAAATGGGGTAAATGATAAGTTTTCACTCAGACAAACAGAGAAGCTATTACCGGGTCCATTCGCACCGTAGTTAAAATTCTGACCAGTTAAGTTAAATGCCTCTACTCCTGTGGAACCATACAAAATTTTTGGGGTTCCGAGTACTATTTGTTTTGTAAAAGGTCCTAAGTAAATGCACAGTGTGTTACCGTTGCTGAAAGGGTAACTAACCCATCCCCTTGTTTTGTCACATCAATGGTGTTCGAGCAGTTACTAGTTGGTATCGATGCAATTGAAGAATTAGATATAGACCAACAAACCGAAGCACCAGATGGCAGTCCACTAATTGAATAATTTGAACTGCCTGAACATATAATATTAGCCCCATTTACAGAAAGTGTTGGAGCAGGTCGTGAAATTGGAATTTGAACTACTTGTGATTGTCCATTTATCAACCCTGACCCGCAGTTATTTACTGGTCTTATGTAAACATATCCATTTACTCCATTAGAAATATCAGATGTAATTGTAACATTATTCCCTCCAGAAATCCAATTTGTTCCACTAGATGTGCTTGAACCAATTGACCATCCTGTTGGCAACAAATATTCATAGGTTGTAACTGAACCAAAACAAAACGACGATGCTTCGAAAGAGGTACTCCATTGGACATTACTGAAACTAATGGCTGTATTAACTACTTGACAACGAGGAGCGTTTATTACAGATAGAGTGGGTAGTATTGGAGTACATGTGTAGCATAAAAAAGTGATTTAACTTTCTTAAAATCAAAATCGGTAAAGGTTTGATCAGTATAATTGATTCTAAAAGTTTGCTTCTGATTAGCATCGCCAAACTTACCTTTAAACGTAAATGTAGTACCAACTGGCGATGATGGTGCTTGTGTAACATAACAACTCCCAATACCGATTATACTTTGATAAGATTTGGATATTGTTACTGTAAATGTATACTCAACATCAGGACAGTATTCATCATTCGTAGACGGCGATATAGACGGTTGAGAGAATACATTCCCAAAGAAAATAATGCAAGCAAGTAAACAAATAATAGTTTTCATAATAATGGTCATTTTTCTAAATGAATAATAAATCCAATGGATGTTTGGATACCTTTTTTGTTATTATTAAAAGCACTTGGAGAGTTTTCAATAGAAGAAATCTGATTTCTATAACCTACTAATAACTCCAACCCAACGGTGTTATTGAAAAAAACTTCTGTCCCAGCCATAATTGAAAAAGTATTAAACTTACCTCTTTCTTTCAAAGAACCCAACTGTTGTAATATTCCAATTTGATAACTTATGTCAGTGAGAATATTAAACTGTTTACTATCTTTTAAAAAATAATATCTGAAAAATGGTCCAATTGCAAACCTATATGAATTCGAAGACCCTCCTCCGGAACTTCCCCCTTTTTCAGAAGAAAAGATAGGACGAAGTCCTAAAGAAAACTTATCAAGGCAGAAATACCCAATTGAGGAAGAAAAATCAACATTTGTGTAAGTAGATGAAATATCGTTACTTGATGGGGTTGTATAGACTCCAGTATATGAGTAGATACTTCCATTACCCCCTACCAACCAGTTACCTTTTGTAATTTGAGCATTTGAAATTAAAGTAAAAAAAATAGTGATAAAAAAAAGTGGAAATTGCTTAGTCATAAATAAGTTTTGAGGTGTTGTAGTATAAAATTACCTAACTAGATATTTGAAAAATCATCACTACATGAAATTCAGTGAAAAAACTCCTCAAATAGCCGTGAAAAAACGGAGGTTTTCAAAGGAAAAATCCTGTAACCTTTTTATTTTTCTAAATGAATCTGAAAACCAACACCAACCCGCAAAGTGTTATCCATGCTAGTAGCGTCAGAACCATACTTCCCTCTCGTGTAACCAATTGATAATTCAAGACCAACG
>JAIEQT010000310.1 GCA_019747455.1 Chitinophagaceae bacterium
TATTTGGCAATTGGCTGCCTGGTTCAATACTAACAAATGGATTCATTTCATTTTCGGTTTCGCTGCTATTGGAGCCGGTATGATTACAAAAGGCCCCGTAGCATTAATGGTTCCGGGTTTTGCTTTTAGTTTTCATTTTTTAATGAAACATGATTGGAAACAGTTTTTTCGATGGGAATATATCATAGGTATATGTATTATAGCCATCATATTATTACCAATGTGTGTTGGGTTATATCAACAATACGATTTACATCCCGGGAAACTCATTAATGGTATTCCCATTCAATCGGGACTCCGATTTTATTTCTGGACACAAAGTTTCGGAAGGTATACAGGCGAAAATTTTTATCATGAAATGAGCTATTTTACTTTTCTGCTTGAAAATATGTTATGGAGTTTTCTTCCCTGGATCATTTTCTTCTTGATCAGTATCGTACTTGCTTTTGGACAACTTTTCCGATTCAAAAAAAATCCGCAAACCGAATGGATTTCATTTGGCGGGTTTGTATTAACCTATTGTATACTCGCTAAAAGTCAGGCACAATTACCCCATTATATTTTTGTAGTATTTCCTTTAGCAGCTGTTCTTACCGCTAAACATGTGTATGCCATATTTTTTGAAAATCAATTTTCTGGTATTAAGAAAATAGCTACGCTTTTGCATCTTCTTATTTTTACTATTCTTTGGGTAGCCATAGCAGCATTAACCTATATTCCGTTTAATAATGTTCCCATATTTGTTTCGATATTGGCTATGACCGGGCTACTTATTATGTGGATTATTTTCTTTGCTAAAAAACTTTCATTACCCGCTTTATTAGAAACAGCTTTTTTCACAGTGATAGGGGTGAATATTTTTTTGGTAACCGCTTTCTATCCTAATCTATTAAAATACCAAATGGGGAATGATGTTGTTCAGTTTATAGAAGCCTCTCATATTGATAAACATCAGATACGTATGTTTCAAATTCATAATAGTAATGCTTTACATTTTTATGGTAAACATATTTTCCCGGTGAATAACAAACTGGATACATATAAAAATGGGGATATATTGATCACGGTAAAGGATAGTGCCCAAATGGTCCTTAATCAATATCCGGGAAGTAAAATATTACATGAAGGTCCGAATTATGCTGTTTCGGTATTATCAGCTGAGTTTTTAAACCCCAATACCCGATCTAAAACACTGCCTACCTATGTTATGATTAAACTAGGTAGCCGGTAGCATGGTGTTTTTACCTATTTTTATTAACATAATGGAAGTGCTGATTATTTTTTTTCTGATTCTTTTGAATGGCTTGTTCTCCATGGCTGAAATAGCTCTGGTTTCGGCTCGTAAAGCACGTTTAGAAGCACAAGCTGCAAGAGGAGATAAGGAAGCTGGCGATGCACTTAAGCTGGCAAATCATCCGGATACTTTTTTATCTTCCATACAAATTGGCATTACACTTATTGGGGTACTTACCGGTATTTTTTCAGGGGATAGTTTCAAAGCCCCACTTACTGAATGGATATCTAAGTTTGCGCTTTTGGCCCCTTATAGTAGTACCGTAGCCACCATCATTATCGTTATCATTATTACCTTCTTATCATTGGTGTTAGGTGAGTTAGTGCCGAAGAGAATTGGATTGTCTAACCCAGAAGGGATCGCTAAAAAGGTAGCAAGACCCATGCGTATCGTTAGTGGCATCACATTCCCATTTATTTGGTTGCTTAGTAAATCTTCTCATTTTATTGTAAAGGCATTGAACATTAAAACGAATGAGAGCCAGGTTACGGAAGAAGAAATTAAAGCCATTATCAGTGAGGGTACTGAGCAAGGCACCATAGAAGAAGCAGAACAAGAAATAATTGAAAGAGTATTTCATTTAAGTGACAGAAGTATCAGCTCTTTAATGACGCATCGAAGTGATATCGAATGGATTGAAGGCAATGCAACCGTTGAATCTGTTAGAACTACATTAAAAGATACGCTGCACTCTGTTTATCCGGTTTGCGATGATAATATCGATAATATAAAAGGAGTAGTTTCTATCAAAGATATTTTTGCAGCAGATCCTACGGCCAGTATTTCCTCTATTATGAAGGAAGCTATGTATATCCCGGAAAGCAATACGGCTTATCAGTTGCTGGAAAAATTTAAACAAACAAAAATTCATCAATGCTTTATTGTTGATGAATACGGCTCTGTGCAAGGACTTATTACCCTGAATGATATCCTCGAAGCCATAGTGGGGGATATACCCCAGGAAGAAGATGAGGATTATGAAATTGTGGAAAGAGAAGAGGGTGGCTTCTTAGTAGATGCGCAAATTAATTTCTACGATTTTCTTAGCTATTTTGATAAAACAGAGTGGATGGAGAAAATGGATACCGATTTTAATACCCTTGCCGGATTTATTATTCGCGAGTTGGAGCGTATCCCTAAAACAGGCGATACCTTATCATGGGGCCATTTTACTTTTGAGATCATCGATATGGATCATAATCGAATAGATAAAGTGCTGGTTCAAATTGATGAAGCCTTATCGGAAGAACTTACCCATTAAAAATCAAAACTTACTAAACGCTCAGGATAATCAAGTTTATAGCTTTTCTCTTTCCCATTCACTTTTAGGTGAAAGATATTAATTTGATTTTTTTCGTAATCGTGTAATAAACTACAGTCTATCTCTATTTTTTTAATAGTAGTAATACCGGGTACTTCAAAATAGCTCCAGGTACTTTCTTTAATATTTTCAAAGCCAAGAAAGCTTGGCTTTACGGTTTGTCCGTTTACTTTTATTTTTATTGTTTTCAATATATAATTGGATAATACCTGGTCTGTGGCAGCCTTATTTGTTGGTTTTAATAAATCAATTTTTTCTTTGCTGTAAGGCTGTATCGTTTTCTCCAAATCGTCGGTAAAAACACGTACACTTATTTCTGCACTGGCTTCTTTTGGGTTATGCTGTATTTCGATAACCGAAACAAAAAAAGGATGTAGCAGTGCTACTGCCGCAGTAGTTAACCATTGAACCCAACTATTTACCATTCAACCAACGTTTTTTTGCAGGTACAAAGGTCGGAATTATTTTGATGCCCTGCTATGAACGATTTTTGGCTTTATTTTCAATTGGGATGGCAACATATTGCCGATTTGAAAGGGATCGACCATATCCTTTTCGTATCTGCGCTTTGTTTACGATACCAGGTAGCAGACTGGCGCAGGTTACTTATATTGGTTACTGCTTTTACGGTAGGTCATTCTATTACGCTTGCGCTAAGTGTACTGGATATGGTTTCATTTTCCATAAGATGGATAGAGTTTTTAATTCCGGTTACAATTTGTATTACCGCTTTTAGTAATGGGATGATAAAGTCGTATCACAGTGCTCAAAAATTTCCCCCAATCTATTTCTTAGCTTTATTTTTTGGCCTCATACATGGACTGGGATTTAGCAATTACTTAAAAAGTTTATTGGGGAAGGAGGAAGCCATTGTTCCCCGATTATTGGCATTCAATATTGGATTGGAATTCGGACAATTATTGATTGTGGCCGGGGTTTTGTTGATAGGGTTAATTTTCGTAACATTGTTGCAAATCAATAGAAAAACATTTTTACTATTTGTTTCGGGCGGTATTTTTGCGCTTGCCTTTCAAATGGTAATAGAAAGATTTCATTTTTTATAAACCAAATGCATATGAGAAAAATTGCGTGGATGTTTGTTTTCGTGATAACAGCGGCAGGAGCTACAGCCCAGAATATCATGAACAATCCAACTTCTAATCATGGTAACAAGTTTGAGCAACTGGGAACCATTTTACCTACCCCTAATGAATACAGAACAGCCAGCGGTGCTCCCGGACCTAAATATTGGCAGCAAAGAGCTGATTATGATATTAAGTGTGAGTTAGATGAGGCTGGATTAAAGTTAAAAGGTGCTGAAACAGTTACCTACTATAATAACTCACCGGATGTACTCACCTATATCTGGTTACAGTTAGATGAAAATGAGCATAGTTCCATCAATAATGCTAATTATCAAGATGCTACCAGTTTGGGTAGAGGTGTTCTAACAACCCGAACTATCGACGGATTGTTAGACGCTAAAAAAGATAATGGCAATGGTCATATTATCTCAAAGCTTACTGATGTGAGTGGTAAAGCACTTAAATATACGATCAACAAAACCATGATGCGAATTGATTTACCGGCCCCCTTAAAGCCAGGTCAAAAATTTGTGTTTAATGTAGATTGGAGTTATAAGATCACTAACAGAATGGTAGAGGGTGGTCGTGGTGGTTATGAAACCCTTGAGGATGGT
>JAIEQT010000234.1 GCA_019747455.1 Chitinophagaceae bacterium
CAAAAGCATCTCCCATTACAGAAGATACATGAGCCGTATTGAGAATATACATACTAAGGTCTGCGGCATTATGAATTGTTTCGCCATTGGCCGATTTTCCATAATAATAACGCACATCTGGGAAAACATAGAAAGCACCTTCTGGTTCAAAGCATTTAAACCCAGGAATGGCATTTACTAATTCCAATGTGCGTTTACGCCTGCGTGTAAACTCGGCTGTCATTTCCATAGAAGGACGTAGATCGCCCGTAAGTGCTGCTACCGCTGCTTTCTGGGTAATGGAGTTAGTGCCGCTGGTAAATTGTCCTTGTAATTTTTCACAGGCCTTTGCTATCGTAGCATCAGCGGCAATATAACCCAAGCGCCAGCCAGTCATCGCAAAACCTTTACTTAATCCGTTGATGATCACAACACGTGATTTTAAATCATCGAACTGAGCAATACTTTCGTGTTTACCTACAAAATTGATATACTCATAAATTTCGTCGGAGAGTATCGTAATATCAGGATACTTCCTAAACACTTCTGCTAAGCCCTCTAATTCTTCCTTGCTATATACAGCACCCGAAGGATTGCAAGGAGAGGAGAACATAAACACTTTGGTACGGGGTGTTATGGCTGCTTCTAGCTGGGCAGGTGTTGGCTTGAATTTATTGTCTACTGAAGTACGTATTTCTACTACTTTACCACGAGCAATTTTTACCAGTTCGGAATATGTTACCCAATATGGTGTTGGGATGATCACTTCATCACCCTCATCAACTAACGCTAGAATAGCATTGGCCAAGCTTTGTTTAGCGCCGGTGGAAGTAACAATATTTTCCGGTTTATAGTCTAGATTATTATCCCGTTTTAGTTTAGTACAAACGGCTTCGCGAAGATCTAAGAATCCCGCTACAGGCGTGTAGTGGCTCCAGTTATCATTGATGGCTTTAATGGCGGCTTCTTTAATATGCTGAGGCGTATCAAAATCGGGTTCACCCAAACTTAAGTCAATTACATCGATACCCTTGGCCCTTAATTCGCGACCAAGTTTCGCCATTTTTAAGGTTTCGGGTTCATTAAAACGATTCAGCAAAGAAGACAGTTCCATTATGATTGTTTGTTATAAATGAGGGCGTAAGTTCGGAAAAATCATCCAAACGGTTGTAAGTATTTAGCTATTGGCGCTTCCGCTTTAACTCATACTGATAGATGGCCTGACCTAACTTTTTTAGAAAAGGATAGCCAACAGTTTCATAGTCGTATTTATCGTCGTTATAAATACCATCGGTATTACAGGATATAACCGCACTGAGCATAAATTCAATATTCTTCTCCTCATCTTTTACGTAGGTAACATCAATTAAAAAACCATAGGCATCGCCCACTTTATTGAAGATGCGCATGCTATGATCTTTTTTCCCTTTCTCCGAACCGTAATATAAAAATTTACAATAGGCATCCCAATAATGAGTAGTATCATAATTAGGCCAATCACTCTCGCCCGGAAACATACTCATATATTTTCTTACAAATTCATATTCTTCCTCAGTTAAGTTAAAGCGCTGTTTTTTGGGCGTTTGTTTGGGAAACATAACCGATTGCAGTATATGATGCAGATCTTGCAAATACACCCTGTTTTTAGTAGCAAATGAAAAAGGTTCATTCACTAATCTACCTCTGCTATAATACCCCTTACCAAGTTTAGCTGGCAAGTCACTAAATACAGCGTTACTGGTGTGCGCAGGTTGACTGTATAAAATATTACCGGCAGTATCATAAAAATGTACCGGATTGGTATTGGCATTTTGATCAACTGTTCTGCTTAATTGCAAGCGGTGACGGATAACAGCATCGGGATAGCCTTTTGCTTTGAGTTTTTGTTGAATATAATCTTGTCCTAAAAATTCATAGAGTCTGTTATAGGCATCATTATCACTCACTAAAAAAATTTGTTTGATATAATTTTCAATGGTAGGTCTGCCATCAGCAGCATTGGGTTGATTATATACATGATCTTGTAACGTATAGGCACTATCTGTAAGCATGGTAGTATTTCTATCAACCCCTTTAATCTTCATCTCATGTAGCTTCTCTAATGCTAATAAAGCGATAGGCATTTTTACCGTACTGGCAGGGTAGAAGTATAGATCATTATTTACGTTGAAAGCATACTCTTTAAAGAAGGGAATATTTCTTTTATTTCTGTTGATTTCAGTATACAAAATTTGAATGCGCAGGGTATCTTTATTTTGCAAATAATGGCTAAAAAAAGGATCTGCTTGTAGTACCTCTTCTATGGGGTTTTGGGCAAACAATTGCGGGGAACTGCATATAAGCAAAAGCAAGAGATATTTCTTCATACTGCTAATGTACATACCTTTACAATATGCCACATGAATCTATTTCCGTATTTGATATGTTTAAAATTGGGGTTGGTCCTTCCAGTTCGCATACATTGGGTCCGTGGAGAGCTGCCCAACGCTGTTTACAAACGATTGAAGAAAAAGCATCCTTATCTGCCGTAGCCGGTATTACGGTTTTACTATACGGATCATTGGCTAAAACAGGTAAGGGGCATGGAACCGATGTAGCAGTGCTCATGGGTTTATGCGGAGAAGATCCGGTTACCATTGATGTGAATGCCATCACTCCCAAAATCAATAATATCATTGCTTCCAAAACCATATTATTAGGCGGGAAGCACTTAATTGCTTTTGATTATAATAACCAGGTTCAATTTTTATTTCACGAAACCTTACCCTTTCATCCCAATGGATTGAGTTTTTTAGTATCGCTACAAAATGGAGAGCAATGGAGTGAAACATTCTATTCTATTGGTGGCGGATTTGTAGTAAAAGAAGGGGAGGATAACGCTGGTAAGAAACAAGTGGATTTACCGTTTCCGATAGATACGGCCGATGATCTCTTGCATTGGTGTATGAAAACAGGAATGTCTATTCATGAAATAGTGATGGAGAACGAATTGAGTTGGCGAGGAGAAGAAGCCACGAAAAAAGGGGTACTAGCTATTTGGCATACGATGAAAGACTGCACCTATCGCGGATGCCATACCCAGGGTGAATTACCAGGTGGTTTACAAGTGAGAAGAAGGGCTTTTGATCTCAATAAAAAATTGATGAATGGAGCGAACTATGCCAATTATACGGGTTGGATAGCAGCTATTAAAAATGGCGGTAGTAGTTTTCAATATATTCTTGATTGGGTAAGTTGTTTTGCCTTATCTGTGAACGAAGAGAATGCTTCTTTTGGCCGCGTAGTAACCGCGCCTACCAATGGCGCTGCAGGCGTTATACCGGCTGTATTGCAATACTATATTGCTTTTTGTGATGGAGCCTCGGAAGATACCATCATTCGTTTTTTACTAACAGCTTCTGAAATAGGCAGCATCTTTAAGAAAGGAGCTACGATATCGGCCGCCATGGGTGGTTGTCAGGCTGAAATTGGCGTATCTAGTGCTATGGCCGCTGCCGCACTCACAGAATCCCTGGGGGGTACACAAAAACAAGCTTTGATGGCTGCTGAAATTGCCATGGAACATCATTTAGGATTAACCTGTGATCCTATTGGCGGACTCGTACAGATACCTTGCATAGAACGCAATACCATGGGCGCTATTAAAGCCATAACGGCCTCTCAGCTTGCTTTACAAAGTACGCCTGATTTTGCAGTAGTAAGCCTGGATAAAGTAATTGCTACCATGTGGAGCACCGCTTTAGATATGAATACCAAATATAAAGAAACAGCCGATGGTGGTTTAGCGGTACAAGTACCCGTTGGGCTTAGTGAGTGCTAGTCAATAGTCATTAGTCAATGGTGTCACCTGGAGCTAGTCGAAGGGTCATTTCGAGCGTAGCGAGAAATCCCCTAACTTTATTATTCTCTAATAAAAACAACCGCATGAGAAAAACGCTGTCTTTGTTGGCATTGCTATTGTCTGCTATTACGAGCTTTGCGCAAACATCTACTTACGATTCAACAACTGTTGCCGCATTAAAAAAATCAGTCCTGGCTTCTGTAGCTACTAAAGAAAAACAAGTACAGGAAATGGTTGATATGGTATTTAGCTTTGGGGAACTTGGCTTCCAAGAGATTGAAACATCCAAATACCTCACCGGCATCCTGGAGAAAAATGGCTTCACTATTCAAAAAAATATTTCTAATATTCCCACAGCATGGATGGCCACTTGGGGTAGTGGTAGCCCGGTTATTGCCTTAGGCAGTGATATTGATTGTATTCCTAAAGCATCTCAAAAACCAGGAGTAGCCTATCGCGATCCGATTGTAGATGGGGCACCTGGACATGGGGAGGGTCATAA
>JAIEQT010000525.1 GCA_019747455.1 Chitinophagaceae bacterium
ATTGAAGGAGTTGGGTTTACATGATAGAATTACGCATAAGCCCACGGCTTTATCGGGAGGGGAACAACAACGGGTTGCTGTTGCAAGAGCCCTTATTAATGAACCAGCTATTGTTTTTGCAGATGAGCCAACGGGTAATTTAGACAGTAACAATGCAAAGGAACTGTACCGCATTTTCAAATCACTTAATCAAAAAACGGGTACGGCTTTTTTGATTGTTACCCATAACGAAGAGCTAGCTGCCTTTGCAGATAGAACCATAAAAATGAAAGACGGGCAATTGCTCTAACCCTACGACACTCTTGGTTTCCATGGAATTTCGGTGACCTGCAAATGATTTGCAGCATATCTTGATAGCACGAACAGATAATCACTCAATCTATTCAGGTATTTGATAATAAGTGGCTCAACAAACAGATCATGCTCTTTCATATTCACGATCCCGCGTTCTGCCCTTCTGCAAACACAACGGGCAATATGCATTTGAGATATGGTAGCATGACCGCCGGGAAGAACAAAAAACTTCATAGCTGGTAAACTATCATTCATCTTGTCGATTTCTTTCTCGAGTAATACAATATCAGACTCTTTCAAGTCGGGTATCTTCATCAAGGGCTCTTTTTCGGGATCACAAGCCAAAGAGGAGCCAATAGTAAAAAGCCTATCCTGTATCTCTTTAAGAATAGTATTGGTTTGCGGATCATTGTATAAATCCCCCAGCAAGCCAATCCACGAGTTTAATTCATCTATCGTGCCATACGCTTCAATGCGGATATGACTCTTGGGTACTTTTGTACCGCCTATCAACGCAGTTTTACCTAAATCGCCGGTTTTCGTATATATCTTCATTGCCATGTTAAAACAGTAGCCAATAGTACAAAAAAATAAAGGAATGGTTCGCGTTATACCATTTGTTCAACAGCCTTACGTGTATCCGTTTCAATTAAACCGTCGCGTAATCGAACAACTCTATGCGCATATGCAGCAATATCTTCTTCGTGGGTAACTAAAACCACTGTATTACCTGCTTCTTGGATTTTGCCAAAAATTTGCATTACTTCAACAGAAGTTTTCGAATCTAAATTTCCGGTAGGTTCATCGGCCAATAATATAGAAGGATTGTTAACCAGGGCCCGGGCAATAGCTACCCGCTGAATTTGTCCGCCACTAAGCTCATTCGATTTATGGTGACTTCTATCTGCCAACCCTACTTTGTTTAACGCTTCCAAGGCACGCTCAACCCGTTCTTTTTTATTGATTCCTGCATAAATCAGCGGCAGTGCCACATTCTCTGCAGCACTCAGCCGCGGCAACAAATTAAATTGTTGGAACACAAATCCGATTTCCGTATTTCTAACTTCAGCCAAATCATCATCGTGCATTTTACTAACATCTTTTCCGTTCAGCACATATTTACCTCCCGTTGGAGAATCTAAACAACCCAAAATATTCATTAAAGTACTCTTACCACTTCCTGATGGTCCCATCAAGGCCACATATTCATTTTTGAAAATATCCAAAGAAATGCCCTTTAAAACAGGAATGGCCTGAGAACCCATAAAATAACTTTTCTGGATCGACTCTAAGTGTATAATTGATTCAACTTGCATGCACACTATTTTTTAATTACAGTAGGAACTTTAAAATATTGGGTATCACGAACGGGAGCATTTGAAAGCGCAACGGCGGGATCAATGGGAGCCGCTGCATAATCTTCTCTCAATCCTGTTTGGGTATCTGTCAAATACAGCAAAGGTTCAACATCTTTTGTATTCAGCTCATTTAATTGTTCGATAAAAGCAACCATCTTTTCCAAATCGGCACGTAAAGAGGTCTCATTCTCCGGAACAGATGCTAATCTCGCCAAATGCAGCAGTTTATTGATCATATCATCGGTGATCTCCATGGTTAACAAATGTAACAGAATGATTGGCATTTAGGGTGAAAGAAAATTGTAAATGGTCGATTATCGAAAACAACGGTCATTTTGAGCTATTTAGCGCATATATATATGGCTTATAAATCGTAAATTTTGTTAATTACACCTGTCTTTATTGCCACATTATATCAATTGTGTTTAAAATATCGTTAAAAAAACAATAAAATATTGAACCAATGCAGCGGAAATTTGTACTACAAATTAAGAACAAAACCCATAAGATGTAAATAGACATTGGTTTTGCGAGAATTTCTTGATAAAGGGTCTATTTCCTTGAGCATGGGTTATGCACTTTGGTGCATAATTGTTGAACGTATAGTATCCATAATTTCAATAACTTGTAAACACAAATCCCCCGTTATGCTAGTTTACGTTCTTTTGGCCGTTTACCTAGTTTGCCTGTATTTGGCATATAAAGGTGCTGCCGTATCGGAAGAATGAATCCTTCCCCCAAAAAAAATGAATATCAAACCCTAGGGTTTGATATTTTTTTTACCCTATCTTCGATGAAATTAGTTGCATAACTAACTATTTTTGTGCTGATTGCTAAATATCAACCACGTATGAAACGTTCGATTAAAAAAGTTGCCGTATTAGGTAGCGGGGTTATGGGATCCCGCATTGCATGTCATTTTGCAGGCATAGGTTTGCCGGTTTTATTATTAGATATGGTTCCTGCCGGTGCCAAAGAGAGTACTAAAGCCGCTGAAAGGAATAAATTAGTAAATGATGCTTTACAAGCGGCTGTAAAATCGAATCCCTCTCCCGTTTTCACGAAATCGGTGATAAATAAAATAAAGACCGGCAATTTCGATGACAATATGAAAGATATTGCCGGGTGTGATTGGGTGATTGAAGTGGTAGTAGAGAGGCTTGATATAAAACAACTGATTTATACAGCAGTAGAGAAATATCGTAAACCAGGCACTTTAATTACTTCTAACACTTCCGGTATACCAATTCATTTAATGGCCGAAGGCAGAAGCGAAGATTTTAAAAAACATTTTTGCGGAACGCATTTTTTTAATCCACCTCGATATTTAAGATTACTTGAAATTATTCCTACACCGCATACAGATCCGGAAGTGGTAGACTTCCTAATGCATTATGGCGATTTGCATTTGGGTAAAACAACTGTACTCTGTAAAGACACACCTGCTTTTATTGCGAACCGCATTGGTGTTTTTAGTATCATGAGTATTTTCCATATCATGGAAAAGCAGCAGCTATCTATTGATGAAATTGATACTTTAACAGGGCCCATTATAGGCAGACCAAAATCTGCCACTTTTAGAACAGCAGATGTAGTGGGCATAGATACCTTGGTAAAAGTAGCCAAAGGTGTTGCGGATAATTGTCCGAACGACGAGGCAAAAGCGACCTTCCAAATTCCAGGCTGGCTTGAACAGCTTATCACTAATAATTGGTTGGGAGATAAAACCGGACAGGGTTTCTTCAAGAAAACAAAATCGGCTGCCGGAAAAGAAATTCTAACGCTGAATTTGTTGAACATGGAATATGGGGCAAGGGTAAAACCCAAATTTGCCTCTATTGAAGCGGCGAAGCCGGTTGAAGATTTGAAACAGCGGATTAAAATGCTTAGTGCCTCCACCGATAAGGCTGGTAATTTCTATAAAGCATTTCATGCATCCCTCTTCTCGTATATTTCTTATCGTATTCCCGAAATAAGTGATGAAGTGTATAGAGTAGATGATGCTATGATGGCTGGTTTTGGCTGGGAAATCGGAGCTTTTGAAACTTGGGATTTATTGGGTGTAGCGAAAACAGTTGAAGACATGAAATTGAGTGGCTATCAGGTAGCTCCTTGGGTGGAGGACATGTTGGCAAGCGGCGCTACCCATTTTTATAAAGTAGAAAACGGGAAGCGATTATTTTATGATGTTGCATCTAAGTCGTATAAACCCATTCCCGGAGGTGATGCATTCCTTATCTTAAAAAATCATAGCGAGCATCTTGTTTGGAAAAACAGTGCTTGTAAACTATACGATATTGGTGATGGTATTGCCGGTTTTGAATGGAGTACAAAAATGAATAGTATTGGAGGTGAAGTGTTGGAAGGTTTAAACAAGGCCATTAGTATTGCAGAAGAGAAATTTAATGGCTTGGTAATTGCTAACGACGGACCAAACTTTAGTGCAGGCGCCAATGTAGGTATGATATTTATGTTGGCTATTGAACAAGAATATGACGAGTTAGACATGGCCATTCGGATGTTTCAAAACAGCATGATGCGGTTACGTTATTCGAACATCCCGGTTGTAACAGCACCACATGGCTTAACACTTGGCGGAGGATGTGAAATGAATTTACATGCAGATAAAATTTGTGCCGCGGCAGAAACATATATTGGATTGGTGGAATTGGGTGTAGGCCTTATACCT
>JAIEQT010000488.1 GCA_019747455.1 Chitinophagaceae bacterium
AACTGTACAACGGGTAGGTTATCCTTTGAACAGCAACTATGTTGTGAAGTATGAAGGTGTAAATCCTAATAATGGAAATGCGATCTACAGAAGACCAAATGGTGTATTAACAGAGTTGTATGATGATGTAAACGACAGACAAATATTTGGTACCAGGGATGCTCCTTATTTTGGCGGAATTACAAATAAACTCAATTATAAAAACTTTGAGTTAAGTGTATTCTTCAATTTCTTATTCGGTAACCTAGTTTATAATAACGACCGTGCAAACGTAGAAGATCCTAGTTATTTCTTTGACAATATGTGGGTTGAGGTTGCTAAGGAGTGGAGAAAACCAGGAGACATTACTAGCATTCCAAGAGCTAGTCAGGTAATGCGCAGAAATACAACACGTTTTCTTGAAGACGGAAGTTTCTTAAGATTGCGTAATATTCAGTTAGCGTATAATCTTGATCAGAAAGTAGCAACTAAGCTTCATATCAATAATGCTCGTTTCTTTATTATGGGTGAAAATTTGTGGACTAGCTCTAAGTTCCTCGGATTCGATCCTGAATTGTCTAGTGGCGTATTAACTGGAGCACAATATCCGGCATTAAGGACGTTAACTGCTGGTATAACTGTTGGCTTCTAAACATCTAAAAAAAAGAAAATGAAAAAGACATTATTAAAATACATAGTAGCTGCTTCAGTTATACTAACTGTTGCAAGCTGTGAAAAGGCAGTTGAAAAAACGCCCACACATTCGCTAACACTCGAGAATGCATTCAAGAGTTTAGACGATTTTGAAAACTCTTTAAGTGCAGCTTATAACTCACTCCGTGCTGTTGGTTATTATGGTAGAAATCAATCGGTAATACCTGATATGAATACCGATAATCTTGTTCAAACGGGAGAATCGTTGGTGAATTTTCTGGAGGTAACCGACTGGCTATATACGCCACAAAATGGTACAGTGGCAGAAACATGGTTAGCAGGGTTTGCGGTTATCAATAATGCCAATGTTATTATCAATAACATCGATAAGTTCGCTACCACTACTAATCAAACTCGGGTAAACAGAATCAAAGGTCAGATGATCGCTTTACGTGCTATGGCTCATTTTGATCTTCTAAAATATTTTGCTGATAACCTTGATAGAAGTAGCACTTCTCCCGGTATACCTTATATCACTGCATCTGTACTAGAAGCTTCTCCCCCCTCTTCAAAACCATCTAGATTAACAGTTGCGCAAGTGTATGACGCTATCTATGCTGATATTGCAACCGCAAAAACAATGTTATCGAATGTAGACGTACCTATTAATAGTGCTACAACTAGATACAAGATTGATTTGACAGCTTTGAATGCAATACAAGCAAGAATTGCTCTTTATGCAAAAGATTGGCCAACGGCTATCTCAGCTTCTACTGTTGTAATCAATGCCTTGCCATTAGCAAGCCGCGCAGTATATCCTTCTATTTGGCGTGATCAAAGTCAGGCAGAAGTAGCTTTCGCCGTGTTCTTCTCTACTGGCGAATTCCTAAGCCGTTTAGCGGGTGATGTGTATAGCCCTACAACCGGAACAAACCGTTCTCAATTTGAGGGAAATCCTGCTTTGTTTAGTCAGATTGATGAAGCCAATGATATTCGTTTCTCTACATCAGTAACAAGAGGGTTCTCAACAACCAGTGTAGTAAGAGCTAATACAAGATTGGTTGTAACAAAGTATCTTGGAAAAGGAACGGCTTTAGATGGTGTAGTAGATTGGAAGGCTTTCAGAACCGGAGAAATGTATTTGATACGTGCTGAAGCAAGAGCTAATTCTTCTCAAGATTTATTAGCCTTGAACGACTTGAATGCCTTACGGGCAGCTCGTATAAACGGTTTTGTGGCAGGAACTGAAACAGGTGCTGCTTTGTTAGCTGCTATTCAGCTTGAAAGAAGAAAAGAATTATTCATGGAAGGGCATCGTTGGTTTGATCTTAAGCGTACAACCCGATTGATTGACAGAGGGGCTATTTCTTCTCCAACCACACAATCGTTACTGGCGGCAGGTAGGAGAGAGTGGGTATGGCCGATACCGCAAGGCGAGCGTGATGCAAACCCTAACATGGCTCAAAATGCAGGGTACTAATTCATCATTTCAAAAAAAATAAAATGAAAAAAATAGTATATTCTTTTGTAGCGGTTATTGCGGTAGGTTTAGGTGCCTGCAATAAAGATGCTATTACTTTGAATACAGATGCCAGTGCTTCTGTTGCAGTCTTATATGCTTCTCCTGGTTCTCCTACTGCAGATATTGTGGTAGATGGTTTGGTTTCGAACGGTAGCAGAAGACTGTCTTATGGAACCTTATCGTCTTTAGGTGGCGGTGGGGGTAATGGAGGTATTTATATCCCATTATTGAATGGTTCAAGAAGTATCAAAATTTCACCTGACTCCGGGAAAACCAATTTAGTGGATGCCAGCTATCAATTTGATGCCAATAAATCTTACACAGTAGTAGTATATGATACATTGGCTTCAACCGGTGCTCAAACACTTCGTTCTGTTCAGCTGACTGATGATTTAACACCTCCAACAGGGACTAATACGCATGTTCGTTTTCTGCATTTAGCGCCTAACGCACCTGCCATAGATGTTACACTTGTAAGAGGTGCTAACTTGGATAGCGTTACCATTACAAATAGAACATATTTTGGAGCAAGCCCCAATGCCACAGCGCTGTCGGCTTTCCAGCCAGTTACGGGTGGAACTGCGTATACATTGCGTGTGAAATTAGCAGGTACACAAACGTTGGTATCATCAGTTAATTTGGGGACTACCTTAACATCTGGTAGGATTATTACATTAGTTGCAGCAGGATCTGCAAAATCACAACCTCTTGCTTTTGCGGCATTGCGTCATTATTAATAGGTTACATTCTTGAAGATGATAAAAATAGCCCCCGGTATACCGGGGCTATTTTTTATAGCTTAATTTCCTCATCATGATCATTGAAGAACCGGAATTCTATCAAGTGATAATTTGTGTTTTGCTTAACAACGATCTTTGTTTTGAATCTCTTTTTCCATCGTTTTACAATGGAGGTAAAAAGCCCTTTAGTGAGGTGAGAATAAACGATAGGGTGCACCATTAATGTGAGATTCTTATGTGCATGCGTTGTTAAGTACAGTAAACGCTTTTCGATTTCATCCTCTAATAATAATGTTGAGGAAATTTTACCTGTACCATTGCAAACCGGACATGATTCTGAAGTATTAATATTTACTTCGGGGCGCATACGCTGGCGCGTTATCTGTAGTAATCCAAATTTTGAAATAGGCAACACAGAATGACGTGCCCTATCTGTTTTCATAAAACCCTCCATAGCTTCCTGCACTTTACGCTTATTATCCGGGAGCTTCATGTCTATAAAATCAACTACAATAATGCCTCCTATATCACGTAAGCGAAGCTGGCGTGCAATTTCTTCCGCGGCTTCTAAATTCGTTTCCAGCGCATTTTCTTCTTGATTATTACTTACGCTTTTATAACCGCTATTTACATCAACTACATGTAAAGCTTCTGTATGCTCAATAATCAAATAGGCGCCACTGGGTAAGTTTACTGTTTTACCAAATGCAGATTTAACCTGCTTAGTGATACCATACTGATCAAAAATTGGTAGCCCATTTTGATAAAAAGATACGATATCCATTTTATCCGGAGCAATACGTTGAATATAACTTTGTGTAACAGTAAATAAATTGCGATCATTTACAACTACTTTATTAAAATCGGCACTTAACAGATCGCGTAGAATACTAGTGGTTTTATTTTCTTCACTCAATATTCGAACAGGTGCGGTAGCTCCCTTTAAATTTTTATGAATGCTATTCCAGTTCTCAATGATGGCTAATAGATCCTGATGAAGTTCAGCCGTACTTTTTCCTTCTGCAGCGGTGCGGACAATGATACCAAAATTCTTCGGGCGTATGGCCTCTACAATTTTCTGAAGTCTTTTTCTTTCTTCTGCAGAGTGTATTTTTTTTGATACGGCAACAATTTCATTAAATGGGGTAACAACCACGAAGCGGCCCGGTAATGAGATTTCACAACTTAATCGAGGTCCTTTTGCTGCAATGGGTTCCTTTAAAATTTGAACTAAAACATGCGGCTTTCCATTTAGTACCTCATTTATTTTGCCGGTTTTAACAATTTCCGGCTCTGTTTGAAAGTTTGCAAAATCAAATCCCCCTGTCTCTTTATCATTCATCGCCATTTGCGTGAATTTAATAATAGAACGAGCATAGGGGCTCAGGTCGGTATAATGCAAAAAAGCATCTTTCTCAAAGCCAACATCTACGAATGCGGCATTTAAGCCGGGTATTAATTTTTTTACTTTACCT
>JAIEQT010000606.1 GCA_019747455.1 Chitinophagaceae bacterium
ATAGCTGTCCAAAATTAGGACGGCAAAGGTAGGGTTTTACAGCCATATTTCACAAAGAAATTGCAAATAAATTATGATAAAATTAGTTCATTAAAATAGTAATCGGGGCTACAACCCCCTATTTTTGTTGCTTATTGATGCTACTACACCATGAATCTTACGTCGATATTGGCTAAGCCATTCGCTCAGCTTATTGATAATAAAATAAAAAAAAATATGCTCCTGGCGGTAGAACATCAGGATGCCATACTCAATAATCTCTTACGTACCGGTGCACACACCCAGTTTGGGAAGGATCACAAATTGAGTGAAGTAAATGATTATCAATCGTTTACGCAATCAGTTCCTTTACGAGACTATGAACAGCTAAAAAGCTACATTGAAGAGATTAAACTTGGCAAAGCCAATATTTTGTGGAAAGGGAAACCTATTTATTTGGCAAAAACCAGTGGTACCACAAGCGGGGTTAAGTATATCCCTATTACTAAAGATTCTATCCCCAACCATATTCAAACTGCCCGTAATGCCCTTCTTTGCTATATGTCTGACTCTGGTAATACCGCATTTGCAAATGGGAAAATGATTTTTTTAAGTGGCTCCCCGGTATTAGAGAGAACGGGTGGTATCCCTACCGGAAGACTCAGTGGCATTGTAAATCACCATATTCCGGCCTATTTACGTGCCAATCAGTTACCAAGCTTCGAAACCAATTGTATAGAGGATTGGGAAACGAAATTAGATCATATCGTTACAGAAACATGGCAAAAAGATATGAGTCTTATCAGCGGTATACCACCATGGATGCAAATGTATTTTGATAGGCTCACTGAAAAGACAGGGAAAAAAATAGGCGATCTTTTCCCTCATTTTAGCGTAATGGTACAAGGGGGTGTGAACTTCGAACCCTACAAGGCTAAATTGATGGAAAGTATTGGTAGGAAAGTTGATACTATAGAGCTATTCCGGCCAGTGAAGGCTTTTTTGCTTTCCAGGATAGCCAAGCAGCGCCAGGATTACTGTTAAATACCAATAGCGGTATATTTTTTGAATTTGTTCCCGCAGGTGAAATATTTCAATCTAACCCAACACGCCTTTCTTTGAAAGATGTTAAACTAGGCGAAAACTACGCCCTCATAATTAATAGTAATGCGGGTTTATGGGGATATAACCTGGGTGATACCATAAAATTTGTGAGTCTCAATCCTTATCGTATTGTTGTTACGGGTAGAACAAAGCATTTTATCTCGGCCTTTGGCGAGCATGTTATAGGTGAAGAAGTAGAGCAAGCGATGCTGGAAGCATTGGTAAAGCATCCTGCAAAAGTTACTGAGTTTACCGTAGCCCCAATGGTTCAACAGGGAGAAGGTAAGAGTTATCATGAATGGTTTATCGAATTTGAAGAAAGCCCATCTGATCTAAATCTCTTTGCTGAGGCATTAAATGATGCGCTCAGGGAGAAAAATGTGTATTATGATGATCTAATGAAAGGGAATATTTTATTGCCACTTAAAATTAGCAAATTGTGTAAAAATGGGTTTATTGAATATATGAAGGGAGAAGGTAAGTTAGGCGGACAAAACAAAGTGCCTCGACTTAGCAATGATAGAAAATTAGCGGAAGGATTAGTACCTTATCTTCAACCCGAATAATTAATATTGAATGGGTGGGTATAATTCTTTTAATTTGTAATCCAACCTCGTAAAAAAGCTGAATGAGTAAAAAAAGGATTGCCATTTTTGGTTCAACCGGTTCCATTGGAACGCAGGCATTGGAGGTAATTAAAGCCAACCCCGATTTGTTTTCTGCAGAAATACTAACTGCACAAACAAATGATGAGCTATTAATTAAGCAAGCACTTCGTTTTAATCCGAATATGGTGGTTATTGGAGATGAAAAAAAATATACCACTGTAAAAGAAGCGTTAGCGCAAACAGATATTAAAGTTTTTGCCGGTGAAGAAGCATTGGCCGAGGCAGCCGCTGTTGATTGCTATGATATGATGCTCGCGGCCATTGTTGGATATGCTGGGCTAAAGCCTACACTACAAGCGATTGAATTAGGTAAAGCCATTGCATTAGCAAACAAAGAAACCTTGGTTGTTGCCGGCGATATTGTTATGAAATTAGCAGCTGAAAAAAGAGTGCCGATCATTCCTGTAGATAGTGAGCATTCTGCTATTTTTCAATGCTTGGTAGGAGAGGGTAGGAATAAGATTGAGAAAATTATTCTCACAGCAAGTGGCGGACCTTTTCTAGGAAAAAAACCTAACTTCTTAGTTAATGTAAAACGTGATCATGCCTTGCAGCACCCTAACTGGGCTATGGGTGCAAAAATTACTATCGATTCTGCAACCCTAATGAACAAAGGGCTTGAGATGATAGAAGCTAAGTGGCTATTTAATTTACAAGCACACCAAATTCAGGTAACTATTCATCCGCAGAGCATCATTCATAGTATGATTCAATTTGAGGACGGTAGTATCAAAGCACAAATGGGGCTTCCGGATATGAAGTTGCCTATTCAATATGCACTGGCATTTCCGCAACGTATTGCCAATAATTTTCCTAGGTACGATTTTAAAAAACCGAATACGCTAACATTCGAAGATCCGGATTTGAAAACCTTCCGTAATTTACAATTGGCAACAGATGCGCTTTATAAAGGCGGAAATATGCCCTGTATATTGAATGCTGCGAACGAAATTGCCGTTTTTACGTTTCTACGGAATAGAATTGGGTTCTTAGATATTACTGAGTTGGTAGAACAAACCATGCATAAAATTGCATTTATTGAAAAACCAACTTTGGAAGAATATTTTGAAACAGACGGAGAGGCCCGCAGTTTTGCCGCCTCTTTAATACATATGTAAAGTTAAAAGTAAAGTGTTCCTGCTATGAGTTTATTAGTGATTGATTGGATGAGTACATTGGTTAAAGCCGGACAATTCATATTGTCGTTTTCCATATTGGTACTATTGCACGAAATGGGTCATTATTTTCCTGCGAAATGGTTTAAATGTAGGGTAGATAAATTTTATTTATTTTTTGATCCTTGGTTTAGTATTTGGAAGAAGAAAAAAGGCGATACAGAATATGGTTTGGGATGGGTACCTTTTGGTGGTTATGTAAAAATAGCCGGCATGATAGATGAGAGCATGGATAAAGAGCAGCTCAAAAAACCGGCTGAACCTTGGGAATTCCGATCTAAGCCGGCATCGCAAAGACTTATCATTATGGTTGGCGGAGTTATAGTGAATGTGATTCTTGCCATCCTTATTTTTATTGGTATTACATGGGTATGGGGAGAAGAACAATTACCTGTAAAGAATTTAACCTACGGATTATCGGTAGATTCTATAGGCAAAAGCTTTGGCCTGCGAGATGGAGATAATGTGGTAGGTATAGACGGAAAACCTATTGAGAATTATGGTACGCTAGAATCAGAGATGGTATTAAGAGAAGCCAAACAATTACAAGTTATAAGAAATAATGAATCTATAAATATCGCTGTACCGGCATCTGCAATCAAAGCCATTATAAAAGAGAAGAAATTTGGAGCCATGGTAGTACCCCGTTTTCCAGTTATTGTAGATTCTGTACGGAAGGATGCTGTAATTAAAGATGGCACCATGCAAAAAGGGGATACGTTAATTGCTATCAATAATCAACCCTTTAAATACTTTGATGAATTTGATAGATTGAAAAAAAGCTATGCTGATTCTATCATTACAATAACCGCTATCCGCGGAAAAGATACGGTAACCATGCGTGCCTTAGTTACTAAAAAGGGATCAATTGGATTTTTTCAACTAACCCCTTTCAACATATTGAAAACTACTACGAAGTCGTTTTCATTGTTGGAATCTATTCCCATTGGCTTCACTCGTTGTTGGGAAACGCTGGATAGATATGTTACGGGGTTAAAACAACTGTTTACGGGAAAAGTAAGTGCGAACGATTCTTTAGGAAGTGTTATCAGTATTGGGAATACTTTTCCTGGTGAATGGGATTGGGAAAGATTCTGGACACTTACCGGTATTTTCTCTATTGTACTGGCTTTTATGAATATTCTGCCAATACCAGCATTAGATGGTGGTCATGCTTTATTTACGCTTTATGAAATGATTACCGGTCGGAAACCTGGAGATAAATTCATGGAATATGCGCAAATGGTTGGTATGATCTTATTATTAGGATTGATGGCGTATGCATTGGGATTGGATTTTTGGAGGCTTTTTAAATAGCTGAAAATCTTCAATCAAACAATAGTAACCAGATTGTAAATTGACAATTGAAGATTATCTTTGCTTTTTCGGGGCCGTTTTGGTTTCGACAGCTAAGGTTACGGTTGGTGTAAGCATGCAGTGCGTTGG
>JAIEQT010000060.1 GCA_019747455.1 Chitinophagaceae bacterium
GATTATATCGGCAATATCATGACGCTTTGCTTGGGTAAGCGAGGTATATTGGTAAATCAAAGTTATTTAACAACTACTCGGGTAGAGTTGATTTTTGAAATGCCGTTAACAGAGATCGTATTTGATTTTTATGATAAATTAAAAAGCTCTACCAGAGGGTATGCTTCCTTCGATTATTCGCCTATAGATAGCAGGGAGGCCGATATTGTGAAGATGGATATTTTATTAAATGGTGATAAAGTGGATGCTTTGAGTGCCTTGATCCATAGAAGTAGGGCGGCTGATTTTGGAAGAAAGCTTTGTGAGAAATTAAAAGAATTATTACCCAAACAACAGTTTCAGATTGCTATACAAGCCGCTATTGGTGCTAAAGTGATTGCCCGTGAAAATATCAGTGCCATGCGTAAAGATGTAACGGCTAAGTGTTATGGCGGTGATATCAGCAGGAAGCGAAAATTATTGGAGAAACAGAAAGAGGGTAAGAAAAGAATGCGCCAAATAGGAAACGTAGAAGTTCCCCAAGAAGCGTTTTTAGCTGTGTTGAAACTAGATTAATCTTACAGCTCCGCAGGCCGGGTGTAAGTCCATTTTCCTAGCTCCCATTTAAAACCTTCATAAGTGCCATACGGAACCAATGTTTGTTTTTGAGATGGTTCTCCGGTTTCACTCACTAATTTGGCAAATACAATTTGATCGAGTGTAGGATCGAAGTTCAGCTTTGCATTCGCTTGCTTTTTATATTCGTAGCAGTATCTGTAGGCAGGTTGTTTAGGTTTGGTAACATCGGATGGGTAGTTGAAAAATTTTCCACCAAACATGGGCTTATTGTCTGCAGTAAAAGTTAACACCTCTATCCACTTACGCGTAGTTCTCGCATCATTTTCATCATAACCTAAAAGTGTGTAATGTTTCTTTCCGTTGTATTCTTTTTGAATGATATTATAATACAAAGCGCCGATCCAATTTTCATTTGTTCTGATAGAGTCGGTTGGATTATCGGTAAACTCACTCATATCAAACAGCGGTACTAATTTTAATGAACCATCTTTGGTGTTGAATTGAATGGCACCTTTGTATCTATAGGAGGTGAAGTCTTTCATGATTTGCCAGGTAAGTATCCTAAAGCTACTATCCGGTGCATATACTTTTGAAATAGTGGTAAGCGAATCAAATCTATAATGAAATGAATAAGGTGTTTTTAAAGCTTGCACCAGCCCTCTCGTGAAAAAACTGTCAGCACGAAGTTTAGGAATAATATCTTCCTCATTCATAATTTGTAATGCATAAGCTTTTAAACGGTCCTCTGCTGCCGATAATTGTTTTTTTGATAGCGCAGTTTGGGAGAACAAACAGCTGTAACTAATGCTGTACAAGAAACAAACTGTAATCAATTTTTTCATGTATACAATTTGTTACAAGGTATAACAATTCAGGGGTTGTGATTATATGAGATAAAATTTTTACATTTTTTTGGCAGCTACACAGGCAGTTGCAAAAGCCAGTAGATTCTCGAATCGAAGATCAATATCGGGGTGCGGATTCGTAGTTTCCGGATGCGTGGTATCAAGGTAAACCGTATGAACTCCGGCATTTCTCCCAAAGCGCATATCACTAGGTCGGTTACCCACCATAATAGTTTTAGCAAAATCGATTTTCGGAAAATCTGCCTTGGCCTGAAAAGCCATACCCGGTTGGGGTTTGCGATTAGGGGAATCGTTTTCTAAATCAGTGCAATAGTAAATTTTATCTATTCTGCCGCCTGTGTTAAGGATGGCAGCAGTCATATTATTATGAATTTCCGTTAGGGCAGCAGTTGTCATTAAACCTTTACCTACCCCTTTTTGATTAGTGACAATACAAATAGTAGGAAAAATGTTAGCAAGTATAGCAAGTGCTGCTAAGCTATCCGGATAGAAATGAAATTCATTCCAATGTAGGATATAGTCGTTGTCTTTCTCTACATTTATCACACCATCTCGGTCTAATAAGAGGCTCCAGCTAGCATCAATATGGGAAAGTGATAACATTAGGCAAATAGAGCGGCTTCAACTTTTTCACAAATGATATGTCCGAGTAAAATATGCGCTTCTTGTATACGTGGCGTAATGCTTGAAGGAACATTGAGCAAGTAATCGGCATGTTTTTTTAATTCTCCGCCTGTTTCTCCGGTAAAGCCAATAGTAATAATATGTTTAGCTTTGGCGGCTTCAAAAGCTTTGATAATGTTAGGAGAATTACCTGAAGTACTTAACCCGATCAATATATCGCCTTCTTCCATAGTGCCTTCAACTAAACGAGCATAGATATCATCATAACTATAATCGTTAGCAACAGCAGTTAAGTAGGACGTATTGCAGTGAAGTGCATCGGAAGGAAGGGCTTTTCTGTTTTTATAAAATCTTCCGGAAAATTCTGCAGCTAAATGTTGTGCATCTGCTGCGCTACCGCCATTACCACAGAATAATACTTTGTGTCCTGCTTCAAAAGCTTTGATCGTTTCTGAAATAACATTTGCTACTGTTTGTAGTAACGCCTCATTCTTAAGTAGTGTTTCTTTCACAGAAATCGAGTCTTGAATAATTAGTTTTATATCTTGATGCATGCTTGTCACTATTTTATGCTATCTATGATTGTGTTTGTGAGTTTGTTCCAACTATATTTTTCCTTGCTACTACGAAGTTCTGTTAAAAAATGCTTGTCGCCTAATCTGTAGAGTTCTTTTATACCTGCTGCAATGGCTATTGCAGTGGGTTCGCTAACAATTCCGGTTTTATCAGACACAATCATATCCGGTAAGGCGCCTACATTAGTAACCAGTAGGGGTTTTTCAAAATGATAGGCCAGTGGGGTAACCCCGCTTTGGGTTGCATGTTTATACGGTTGTATTACAAAATCGCAAGCGCCGAAATAATACGGAATATCTTGATCGGGGATGAAATGGGTGAATAAATGGATATGATCGCTAAGAGATAATGTTGCTATTTGTGAAAGATAT
This sequence comes from Chitinophagaceae bacterium, assembly GCA_019747455.1. Taxonomy (GTDB): domain Bacteria; phylum Bacteroidota; class Bacteroidia; order Chitinophagales; family Chitinophagaceae; genus Sediminibacterium. Next base: position 2,996 of record JAIEQT010000060.1, read on the forward strand.
TTTTCTTTGCCCTCATAAAATTCTCCGGCAATAAGTAGGGTAGGTAATGGATTATAGTTTTCTTTTTTAAGTATCGATAAAGCTTCAATCAACAAATCTAATCCCTTATATTTTCTAATAAAACCAAAGAATAAAATATAATTTTTATTAGGGTTTAGTTGTAAATAGTTGGTAGCTATAGATTTGTTTACAGCTTCTCCAAAATGATCGTAAAGTGGATGTACAACGGTTTTGATTGGTTTTTCGGTGAATTTTTTTGCATCGCTTGCCACTTTTTCACTCAGTGTTATAAAAGCGTCTATTGGTTTTATGAAAAAAGAAGTGAGTAGGGTATCAAAAAATCTTTTTTCGTGTGGGATAATATTATCGGCGATACAAATAATTTTTGAAAAATTATTTTTTCGTACAATGCGCAAGATGGTACCAAAGCAAGGACCAAAAAAAGGCATCCAGTAGCGAACGAGAACCAGTGTTGGTTTTTTTCTGTTTATCTCTCTTCCTACCCGAATCCAGTTGAATGGATTAATCGCATTTATTTTTTGGAATATGGAGAGATTAGTGGGTTTGGGTTGATCGCTGTACTGGGTTTTGCCGGGAAATAAAAAAGAGGGATACTGTAAAGAGAAGGTGTAGATGGTTACAGCATAGCCTTGTTCTTGAAAAGCAGTAGCCATTCTTTCATTAAATGTAGCGATACCACCACTTCTAAAAGGCCAACTGGTTCCTATTAATATTAGCTCTGGTTTCATGAGCTATAATTATAAACCAAGTTTTGCATCGATGAGGTAATGATTTCTTTCGCCTGAGTTACGTACCACCAGTTCTGCAACAAAGCCCGATAAAAATAATTGCATACCGATGATCATAGTGGTTAAAGCAATATAGAAAAAAGGCTTATTGGTTAAGCCGGTTTCGGGTTGTATTATTTTGCTGATGATAAGGTAGATGCTAGATACAAATCCGATGATAAAGGATAAAGTGCCATAGAGTCCAAAAAATTGCATAGGTCGCTTCCCGAATTTACCTAAGAAAATGATGGTAGCTAAATCGAGAAAACCATTGATAAAACGACTCCAACCGAATTTGCTCGTACCATATTTTCTGGCACGGTGTTCAACTACTTTTTCGCCAATTTTTCTGAAGCCGCTTTGTTTGGCGATAACAGGAATATAGCGATGCATTTCACCAAATACCTCTATAGATTTTATGACTTTCTTTTTATAGGCTTTGAGTCCGCAATTAAAGTCGTGAAGCTGTATGCCCGAGCTCATACGAGCTACAGCATTGAATAGTTTGGAAGGAATATTTTTTGTGAATGTATTGTCGTATCTTTTTTTCTTCCAGCCGCTAACGAGGTCGTACCCTTCTTCTTTAATCATG
>JAIEQT010000232.1 GCA_019747455.1 Chitinophagaceae bacterium
AATATACGGGCTTAGTACCTGTTTTTAATTCTTTCTCAATATAATCTTGACTATTCTTTAAAATTTCGGGACGCAGTTCAACATTACCCGGGCTGTACACACCATGCACATTCCCGAATGCCGCAGCAACTGTAAATAAGTTCCCTACTTTGCTTAGTTCTGTGTAAGCATAAGCAACATGTTGAGGCTGGGTGTATAGTTTATCATTTTCTATGCCACTATTGTCTACACCATCTTCCTCACCACCGGTTACACCTAATTCAATTTCAATGCTCATACCTAATGGAGCCATCCTTTTATAAAATGCTACTGAGGTATGAATATTTTCTTCAATCGGCTCTTCTGATAAATCCAGCATATGTGAACTGAAGAGTGGTTGTCCTTTTTCTTTGAAATATTGTTCCCCCGCATCTATAAGCCCACTCACCCAGGGTAACCATTTTTTAGCGGCATGATCTGTGTGAAGTACTACCGGAACACCATAATATTTAGCAACATTATGAATATGCAATGCCCCTGAAACACCACCTGAAATATTACCTTGTAAGCCATCATTCGGCATGCCCTTACCTGCAACGAATTGGGCACCACCATTTGAAAACTGAATAATTACAGGCGAATTAACTTTTGCAGCAGTTTCCAACGTTGCATTAATGGTATTAGTGCCAATCGTATTTACGGCGGGTAGTGCAAATTGGTTATCCTTAGCGTCATTATATAATGCTTCTAATTCTTTCCCGAATAATACGCCTGCTGAATATTTTTTCATAATAGTTAGTGAATAGGTGGCTGTAATAAATAATATAACTTTTCAGCCCGAATATACTGGAAAATAGTATTACTCGATTGAAAAATATATAGGCTAAAGCCTTATTCCAACTGAAGTACTGAAATAAAACCGATCTTTTCCGTATTCGCCGTTTTGTGAAACGAGATTTTGTGGCGAAATATAGGACGGACTAATACTAATATTGAATTTACCCAATACAAGTACTAGATTCACATTGTATTCCAAAGCTAATAAATTAAAAGTGCTTGTACTCTTTTTAGTATTTGTAGGGGTGGCACTTCCAACGGGAACACCAAATATATCTCGTTGTATTTTATCGGTATAATTGGTAATAAAACGCTGTGTTCCAAAATAGGCGTTGGCAACGGGGTTAATGGCCAATACTTGCTTACGAGCAATATTCAATGGTATGATAAACAAATGATCTAAACCACCTGTTAACCCAATATCAGTATTATTACTAAACTTCAGATCTCCGTTAATATTAATATTGGCAACATTATTTTTAAAAGAAGTATTAATACCGGTTTGGTACTGAATAGCTGATTGTACTAAGGATGAAGATTCTTTGTAGAGAAAACGAGATACATATATATTTCCGCCAAATTCTTTGGTGTCTTTAAATCGTAAGCCTGCTTCAATGCTTCCGCCGGAAAGTTGATTATGTAGAGAAGTATTATTAATAAATATGGCCGCACCCTGAATGTATAAACCCGACTTAGCCTGTAAGCCAATTACCGGCAAAAAAACGCTACTGGATAAACTATCGGTTCTACCCATAAAATGAGCAAGCGATTGATAAACAAGAGACGCTGTAAAATTTCCTTTTTTAACTTCACTAGAATCCTGTTGGCCAGATGCTACTAACGTGCAAGTAAAAAAAGATATGAGTACGAGGATATACTTTTTCATACAGTACAGTTTTAAGATTTTAAAAAAAGGGTGTATTCAACAAGTTAAATACACCCTCGATCACATTGCCAATATTCTTTTTAAGATTTCTTCTGCACAGAAGCACCGCCATTAGCATTAGCAGAACCGGATGCATTTACTTTTTGATCATTCGCTACTTTCTTTACATCACTGCCTGTTTTTTTAGCTTTATTACTGAGCTTTGCAGGAGTAGTTGATTCAACACTGGTCTCGTGTTTTGCATCGCTGCTAATCATGGCCCCATTTTTATCTGCACTCACTTCATTTCCCATTTCGGTAGAACTCTTGATTTTGTTATCACTCTTCCATTCACGTACATCAGACTTTGCATCAAATACCTGAGATGTAGCAAGTTCTTTTGCGGATGAAGTGTTCACACTTACGTCTACAGATTGAGTGGTAGATGCATTTGCATCACTACTTACGGCTGTTTTACCTGCTCCTGCAGACTGATTGGTTGAAAGTGCAGCACTACTTACTGCTTTACCGGTAATATTACTTGTTGCAGCAGACTGTGCGGCCGCCTTTAAAGCATCAGCAGCAGCTTTTGCAGCTCTTACTGCCGCACTGGTAGCTTTACCTGCGGCTTCTGTAGCTTTACCGGCAACTTCAGTAACCTTAGCGGTATTTACCGTTGCTTTCGTAGCTGTATTGATGGTACTATTCACATTTAAACCGGCTTGTGCATTTGCTGTTATACCTGTAATTGTAAGTGCAGCAATGGCGATAATTTGCTTTTTCATAATTGATTTTTTTTTAGGTTAAGGAATATAAAATCAGATACGAAAAAACCGTGCCAAAAAGATTTTATTTTTTTTAAAAAGCGTCAAATTTTATAAAAAATAACAATTTTTGTTTTTCATAAATAGCCTTAAAAACCGCTAATGGAGCCATTTAATTGAATAAGTTTCCAATACTTTTTCATATGAAAAATTTAATGTTACGGTTAACTGGGTTGCTTACTTTAATGTTTGCAATAATTTTTTCTTTTTCACTTTCAAACCGTTCGGTTCAATCCATATTTCATCATTATCAGATTCAATATATCGTATCACCTCTTTATTTTTTTGCATAACCTTATACTGAATTATGACTTTATTACCTTCTACTAAAAAACGCAGGTATTCATAATTACTATAAACAGGATCAGTAGTAGATGGTAAATAACACCCTTTTGTGATGAGTGCTTCTGCTGTTTTATCACCCTTAAAATATTTTTGAAGTAAAGCCTTGTGTGCTTCAGAACCTTGATTGCCTAAACCCAAAGCATTTGTTAGCTCGCAAGTAATACCGTTACAATTTGACCCGGCTAATGCAGCATAATAGGCAACGATGGCTTGAACAGGTTCACTAAAATTTTTAATTGCTGCCGTATTAATATTGCTGAAGGAAGGTTTTTTTGATGGCTCTATAATATCAAAGGAAACAATTTGTGATCTAACCATAATGGTAGATAAAAGACCCAGTATAACAAACTGCTTTCGCATTTCTGATTTTACTAAAGATAGAATTTATCAGTGTTTTCCATAATTTTTTTCTCCGGCAGTAACAGCTATCGGAAGTATATTTTGTGAGGGTGGGAGCGGACAAGTAGCATAGGGAGTGAATACACAAGGGGGATTGTAGGCTTTATTGAAATCTAAGTAAAAAGAATCTGATAATTGGTTTTTAGGTATGGAAATGAATCTTCCGCCATGATAGGTTGTTTTGCCGGTAGTTTTATCCCCAAATACAAGCAAAATATCATTGCCTTCGTCAATAGCGTCTAATGTATAGCGTACATTATTTATAGTAAATGCAATCTTGCCGCCATAAGGTGTTTCATTGGTTTGACCCAAAACATTTGTAATAGCGATACTTGTTAGTGGATTATTTTTTATTACACTGGCAACTACCCGCCAATTACTATCCGTAGGAAATCTTTCAATCCCTTTAAAACTACTTATATTATTGCTGGTAAGATCTCTTAAGCGTATGCCTAATTTATCTCCTCTCTTGATAATATTGAACCGTAAGCTTCCATATGTGACTATCGGTGTTGGTGTTTGTGTACCAAAAATCAGTATTGAGTCGGTAACTTTTTTTCCATCAATAATAAATGCCACAGATTTTTCCGGAATAAGATAAACTGTATTATTCTTTCGGTATATTTTTCCTGCTATAGCAGGAATTTTTCCTTTCGGAAACTGAAAAGTATTTTTACTATCCGATCCAAAATTTTGTTCTCCCTCTTCAACCCAAAATAAACCGGCTACATTTAGCCACCCATTTTCTGCTTTTAAATTGTTTTCTCTTTTTAATTTCCAATCCTCAATTTCTTTAGTATAGTCGTTTTTTACCTGTGCAGCTGTAATATTTATTTCTAATGATAAAATACATGTTAGTGCAGTAAGAATGGCGGTTTTCTTATTCATGTTAAGTCTACTAATTGTATAGACAAATATATTATAAAAGAGTTTAATGAATGCTCCTCGCAAGTAATAAGGTTAATTTAATTGTAAAGCCGGCCACCGGTAGTGTTGGCCATCGTAAACGAATAATTCTTCAATCGTGAAATCCCAATACTTGTATAAAGGCGATTTTGCCAGGTGTGTATCTGCTATTTCCTTACTGGCAGTATTCATTGTGATCCAGCAGGTCTGACTTTCCATGCTCACGGCATAACTATC
>JAIEQT010000373.1 GCA_019747455.1 Chitinophagaceae bacterium
AGGAAATGCAGGATTTTATGTACGAGGCGGTGGCCCGGATCAGAACCTCATTTTACTGGATGATGCGGTTGTATACAATACCGGACATCTCTTTGGCTTTTTTTCTGTATTCAATGCCGATGCGATAAAAAACGTGAGTCTTATAAAAGGAGGGATGCCTGCCCAATATGGAGGTAGATTATCTTCTGTGGTTGATATTGCTATGAAGGAGGGGAATCAAAATAAAACACAGATCGATGCCGGCATTGGGTTGATTGCTTCCCGTTTTTCCATACAAGGTCCGATTAAAAAAAATAAAGCATCTTATATTATTTCAGCCCGGAGAACTTATATAGACGCACTTATTAAGCCCTTTATTAAACCGGAAAGTGATTTTTACGGATCGGGATATTATTTCTATGATCTGAATGCGAAAATGAATTATCAATTTTCCGAGAAAGATCATATTTACCTAAGCGGTTATTTCGGAAGAGATAAGTTCAATTTTAATAATGCAGCACGTTCTTTTAAAACAGGTATTGATTGGGGAAATAGCACAGCTACTTTTCGATGGAACCATGTGTTTAATAAGAAATTATTTTCTAATACTACATTGGTTTACAACGATTATAAATTCAACTTGAATGGAGAGCAAAATAGTTTTCGGATTGGATTATCTTCCGGTATACGAGACCTAAACGCTAAAACCGATTTCGATTACTTTATTACCCCGGCTCACAAATTGAAATTTGGTTTTCAGTATACCTATCATACTTTCTTACCCAATGTGGTAAGTGGAACACAGGATAGTGTGGTTTTTTCTCCGGATAATGCATCAAAAAAAAGAGCAAATGAATATGCCGTCTATATCCAAGACGATTGGGACATTACGCGTAAAATCAAATTGAATTATGGTATCCGGTTTAGCAGATTCGATCAAGTAGGAGCCTATACCAACTATAAAAAAGATGCTAACGGAAATAAAACCGATAGTACCATTTATAGAAGCGGACAGATTGTACAATCATACAGCGGTTTTGAACCAAGAGTTACACTCCGTTATGCGATCGATGATATTAGTTCTGTGAAGCTGGGCATTACGCGCAATCTCCAATATATTCATTTGGTAACAAATGCAGCCTCAACATTACCAACTGATTTGTGGGTGCCTAGTACTTTGCGTGTTAAACCCCAAATTAGTTGGCAATATGCTGCCGGATATTTCAAGAATTTTAATAATGGCATGTTTGAAACTTCTATAGAAGCTTACTTTAAAACAATGGAAAATCAGATCGAATATAAGGAAGGGTATACCCCTTCTTTAAAAGATCCGGAGGAAGACTTTGTTTTTGGTAAAGGGTGGAGTTATGGAACAGAATTATTCATCAATAAAATAAAGGGAAGATTTACCGGTTGGATCGGGTATACACTTAGTTGGACCTGGCGAAAATTCCCCGACTTGAATAAAGGCAATCAATATCCAAGCAGATATGATCGCAGGCATGATTTATCGATAGTGGGTAATTATGAGATCAATAAAAAATGGAGGGTATCCACTGTTTTTGTATATGGTACCGGTAACGCAGTATCATTTCCTGAGCGTTTTTATTTTGTAGGAGGGGTACTTACACAAGAATATAGTACTATCAATGCATACAGAATGAGGGCTTACCATAGGCTAGATTTATCTGCCACCTACACCCCTCAACCTAAAAAGAAACGTAAGTACAGCACTAACTGGGTATTTAGTTTATATAACGCCTATAGCAGAATGAATCCGTATTTCATCTACTTTAATCAAGAAGGTAATGCTTCTTCGGGAGATCTAAAAGTTACTGCAAAGCAGGTTTCTTTATTCCCTGTGATTCCTTCGGTAACCTGGAATTTGAAATTTTAATTACGCTGATACTGGATTAATACTTTTGCATTTTTCACTTCTGTAGAGGTAAGAAAGATTTCATATCTTTTTTTACCAGCTGTAACAACCATTAATGCGGTGTTAGGTGGAATATCACCCAGATTTTCTGCTACGATAATAAGTTCATGTATGTCATCAGTTGGGGTATTCTTGATTTTAAAACTAATAGCTTTATATTCCAGTTTTGCATTTTTAATGATGAGTTCATTATTATGATATACTGATATGGTATCATTATCAATGGTTCCGTTATCATACAAATCTACTTGTACATATTCTTCATCAGTTATAATGGTTTTCACTAAATTATTTTCTCGCTCACGTAATACTCTTGGCGCAGGAATTTTCTTTTTTTCAGTTGATTCTGGTTCTGCTGTAGGCGGTTTTTGTGCTTGCTCTGTTTTCTCTTCTTTTGATGGAACCTGTTTAGGAGAAATAGGTGTTATATTATTTTGCTGTATCGCAGGCTTTGGCTTTTGTGGTAGGGGGGAAACTACCTTTGGCTTAGGTGTTAATGTAGGATTGGTAGATATTGCAGGAGGTTTTGTGGGTATAGTTTTTTTAATAGTTGGGGCAGTAATAGCAGCCTTCGGCTCTTTCCTTACAGTATCTTTCTTTACAATATCCTTTTTCTTGTCTAAAAATTCTTCTTTCTTAAAATCAGATGTAGGTACTTTTTCGAGGTACACGGTCCCACTACCACAGTCTCCTTTATCTTTCATGTTAATTGATATGAATGTACCCTGCAACACTTCGAGTTTGCCTATTTTACTGTAATCCAAATAACAGGTCATTAAACAGGGCTCGCTTTTATCACCTATTTTCAAATCCAATAATCCTGTTTCTTTCAGTAAAAGTGTTTTCGATTTTACATTGTAAATACCTTGTGCCGATGCTTTACCGTAGAAAACAGTTGTTTTATAAGAAAAAGTAACCCCCTTAATACTGGTGTTTTCATTTTGGAGAATTTGCACTTCGTATTTATACATTTCTGCAGGGGCGCCATCTCTATACATACGATTGGATGAACCAAAATAACCCCGCCAAATACCTGTAATATTTTGTGCCGGCAGTGTTAAAATCCCAATAAATAGTAGTAAAAGTGTAGCGATCACCTTCATACTGCAAATCTAACGGCATCAATGCTATCATAAATCATTAAAAAACGTTAAGGTTAGACTATCTATTTGTTACCTTTGCAGCCTAATTTTCTAAAGGAAGTGAATATGATTCAGGTTAGTTTTCCAGATGGCGCAGTAAGATCATACGAAAATGGTGTTTCGGCATTAGATATTGCTAAATCTATTAGCGAGGGACTTGCCCGCAAAGTTCTGGTGGCCGATGTTAATGGGGTTATAGTAGACGCAACCCGTCCTATTACTACAAATGCCAGCGTAAAGTTTTTAACCTGGGAGGATGAAGCAGGAAAAAACACTTTTTGGCATTCTACTGCTCATGTAATGGCAGAAGCCGTAGAAGCTATTTTCCCGGGCGTAAAGTTTTGGGTTGGCCCGGCTTTAGATAAAGGGTTTTACTACGATATGGATTTGGGTGATAGAAAGATAACCGAAGAAGATCTGTTAGCGATCGAAAAGAAAATGGCAGAATTAGCTAAACAGCAAAATCCTTTTATACGATCTGAAAGAGCAAAGCAAGATGCTATTCATTATTTCACAGAGAAAGGAGATGAATACAAACTAGATTTATTGCAGAACTTAAAGGATGGTGAAATTAGTTTTTATCAGCAAGGTGCCTTTACCGATTTATGTAGGGGCCCTCATATTCCGCATACCGGATTCATTAAGGCCATGAAACTTACCAATATAGCCGGGGCTTATTGGAAGGGAGATGAAAAAAATAAAATGCTAACCAGGTTGTATGGTGTGAGTTTCCCCAATCAAAAAGAATTGGATGAATATGTGGCTATGTTAGAGGAGGCGAAGAAAAGAGACCATCGTAAACTCGGTAAAGAACTTAGCATTTATACAACTAGCGATGATGTTGGACAAGGTTTAATTATGTGGATGCCCAATGGCACCGTGATCATTGAAGAGCTTGAAAAGCTGGCGAAGGAAACAGAAGAAGCTGCAGGTTATAAGCGGGTGGTAACCCCACATATAGCTAAAGAAAGTATGTATTTAACGAGTGGACACCTTCCTTACTATGCAGATAGTATGTTCCCCCCCATGGAAATGGACGGAGAGCGGTATTATTTGAAAGCTATGAATTGTCCGCACCACCATAAAATTTTTGATGCAGAACCCAAGAGTTATCGAGATATGCCATATCGTATCGCAGAATATGGAACCTGTTACCGATATGAGCAAAGCGGTGAATTGTTCGGTTTGATGCGTGTACGTTGTTTACATATGAATGATGCCCATATTTATTGTACCAAAGAGCAGTTTAAGGCAGAGTTTAAAGCGGTCAACGACATGTATCTAAAGTATTTTGAAATCTTTGGTATTGAGAAATATGTAATGCGATTGATTTTA
>JAIEQT010000355.1 GCA_019747455.1 Chitinophagaceae bacterium
GGGCGTATTGGCGGCTTTGAAAGGAATTTCACAAATACAGCGTTTACGAAACTCGAGAAATTCTTAAAAGAATATCCAAAAGTGCTCAAAGAGTTTGAGAACTTATTTTCTCGTAACCGTATTTTTATGGAGCGTACTATTGGTGGTGGAGCCATTAGTGCAGAACGTGCGCTCAACTATGGTTTTACCGGACCAAATCTTCGCGCAGCTGGAGTAGATTACGACGTTCGGGTGCATAGCCCTTATAGTAGCTATGAAGATTTTGAGTTTAACATACCCATAGGCAAAACAGGTGATAACTATGATCGTTTCTTGGTTCGTAACCAGGAAATGTGGCAGAGCTTACGTATCATAGAGCAAGCCTATCAAAAAATACAATCGTTCACCGGCGCTGAAGCTGAAGTGTATCATGCCGATGTTCCTGAATATTATTTACCAAAGAAAGAGGATGTGTATACAAAGATGGAAGCCTTGATTTGGCATTTCAAAATTGTAATGGGTGAAGTAGACATGCCCAAAGGAGAAGTATATAAATCGGTAGAAGGCGGGAATGGTGAGTTAGGATATTATTTAATAAGTGATGGAGGTAGAACGCCTTTCCGCTTGCATTTCCGCAGGCCTTGTTTTATTTATTATCAAGCCTATCCGGAATTAATTAAAGGAGGGATGCTGAGTGATGCGATCGTAACAATGAGTAGTTTGAATTTAATTGCCGGTGAGTTGGATGCATAAACGAATTAAGAATTTATAATTAAGAATTAATAATTAGGATTGCACTATATGGTACAATTTTCAGAATCGCAGATGGCGGAGTTTAATAGGCTCGTGAGTCATTACCCAGCGGGCAAGCAAAAAAGTGCATTGCTACCGGTATTGCATTTGGCACAAAATAGTTTTGGTGGTTGGTTAAGTGCTGAAACCATGGATTATGTGGCCGAGCTGTTACAAATTCAACCTATTGAAGTGTACGAAGTAGCTACTTTCTACAGTATGTATAATCTTAAGCCTGTTGGTAAATATATGTTTGAGGTTTGTCAAACCGGCCCCTGCATGATCAATGGTAGCGATGATATTATTGCTTATATCGGAGAGAAGTTGAATATTAAACCAGGCGAAACAACAGCTGATGGTTTGTTTACACTGAAAACGGTGGAATGCCTAGGCGCCTGTGGTTATGCGCCTATGATGCAAATGGGTAAAACCTATCGCGAACATCTTACCAAAGAAAAAGTAGATAGTATCATTGAAGAATGTAGAAAAACAGCTGCCTTAAATAATTGATATGGGAGTAAAATTATTATTAGATAAAGCACATGTGGAAGGAATCCGCTATTTCGATGTTTATCGAAGAGAAGGTGGTTATAGAAGCGTGGAGAAAGCATTGAAACAAATGAGTCCGGAAGCCATTGTGGAAGAAGTGAAGAAAAGCGGTCTCAGAGGTCGTGGTGGTGCAGGTTTTCCTGCCGGTATGAAATGGAGTTTTATCGCTAAACCCGAAGGGGTACCTCGTCATTTGGTATGTAATGCCGATGAAAGCGAGCCCGGTACATTTAAGGATCGTTACCTTATGGAATTTATTCCTCATTTGTTAATAGAGGGTTTGATTGTTTCGAGCTTTGCATTGGGTAGCCATGATACGTATATTTATATCCGGGGCGAATATGCATGGATAGTAGATATTTTAGAGCAGGCTATTGAAGAAGCCAAAGCCAATGGGTTTTTAGGAAAAAATATTTTAGGTACCGGATTCGATTGTAATATTTATGTTCATCGCGGTGCCGGTGCTTATATATGTGGTGAAGAAACGGCACTGATAGAATCCTTAGAGGGCAAGCGTGGTAACCCCCGCATCAAACCTCCGTTCCCGGCCATTCAAGGAGTTTGGAATCGCCCAACTGTGGTTAATAATGTAGAAACATTGGCTGCTGTGGTTCCTATTATCAATATGGGCGGAGAAGAGTATGCTAAAATCGGTGTAGGCCGCTCTACTGGTACTAAACTCATTTCAGCATGCGGTAATATTAATAAACCGGGTGTGTATGAAATCGATATGACCATTTCAGTTGAGGAATTTATTTATTCTGATGAATATTGTGGTGGTATTGCTAACAGTAAGCGATTAAAAGCTTGTATCCCGGGTGGCTCTTCTGTTCCTATTCTCCCTGCTAATCTTTTATTAAAAACAGCAAAGGGTGAAACCCGCTTAATGAATTATGAAAGTTTGAGCGATGGTGGTTTTGCAACCGGTTCTATGATGGGCTCAGGAGGATTTATTATTCTAGATGAAGATCAGTGTATTGTAAAAAATACGTATACATTAGCGCGCTTTTATCGTCATGAAAGTTGCGGACAATGTTCCCCATGTCGCGAAGGAACAGGATGGATGGAGAAAATCTTAAAAAATATTGATACCGGAAAGGGAAAGATGAGCGATATAGATTTGTTGTGGGATATTCAACGCAAAATTGAAGGGAATACGATTTGTCCGTTGGGTGATGCCGCCGCATGGCCTGTTGCAGCGGCTATTCGCCATTTCCGCGACGAGTTTGAATGGCATGTATTAAACCCCGAAGAATCACAAAAAAGAAATTATGGTTTGGCACATTATGCCGATCCCATTCATGTACCAACCGTTGCATAATTATGGGTATAAAAGAGCAAATAGAATTGGCTACTAAAAAAATAGTAGAAACGGTACATCCAGATAAAATCTATTTGTTTGGTAGCTACGCAAAGGAAGAAGCAACAAAAAATAGTGATATTGATTTCTTAGTGATTATGCCGGATCGTTCGAAAAAAAAATATCAATTAGTAGAAGAAATAGAGAAAAGTTTGAGGGATATCTTACCAATATCCCAGGATATAGTAGTTGAGTATGCTGATCGATATAAGAGATTTCATGCGATACCTTATTCTTTCATTGGACATATTGTAAAAAGTGGTGTTTTATTATATGAGTCCTGAGAAGAAAGAAATAATAGGTGAGTGGTTTGAGAAAGCAGATGAAGATATTTTAACTGCAGAAGTAGTTATTGAGGCAAGCCCTAAACTGTTCGATGTGGCTGCCTTTCATGCACAACAAGCTGCAGAGAAATATCTTAAGGCTTTCTTGGTTTTTAAGGAAATTATGCCCCCAAGAGTGCATAATATAAAGATGTTGATCGACATTGCAGTTGAGTATGACAAGGAGCTCGAAAATTTGAGGGAAGCAGAAACTTTGTCGAAGTATGCGATTAGATCAAGATATCCAGATGATATGGATGTTGATTCAAAAGAGCAAGTGTTATTGATTTTGGATATTGCGAAATCTGTAAGAGATTTTGTGAAAAATAAAATAGTTAATTAAATGTCTGAACAACCATTATTCAAGGTAACCATAGATAATATCACTATTGAAGTGCCTGCGGGTACTACTATTCTAAACGCTGCGCGTAAGATCGGCGGTGAAGTGGCCCCTCCGGCTATGTGTTACTATAGCAAGCTGGAAGGCAGTGGTGGTAAATGCCGTACTTGTTTGGTAGAAGTAAGTAAGGGTTCTGAAAAAGACCCAAGACCCATGCCTAAACTCGTTGCTTCTTGTCGCACAACGGTAATGGATGGCATGGAGGTAAAAAATATTACCAGTGAAAAAGTAATAGATGCCAGAAACGGTGTGGTTGAGTTTTTATTGATCAATCACCCCCTCGATTGCCCCATTTGCGATCAAGCGGGTGAATGTCATTTACAAGATCTGAGTTATGAACACGGTAAAGAAGGTACTCGCTATGAATTTCAGCGTCGTACATTCAAGAAACACGATATCGGTCCCTATATTCAGCTGCATATGACGCGCTGTATTCTTTGCTACCGCTGCGTTTTCACGGCTGATCAACTCACTAAGAAAAGAGAACACGGCGTATTGGATAGAGGAGATCATGCAGAAATAGCCACCTTCATTGAGAAGAGCTTAGATAATGATTTTATTGGGAATGTTATTGATGTTTGTCCGGTTGGCGCCCTTACCGATAAAACTTTTCGATTCAAAAATAGAGTATGGTTTTTGAAGCCAATGGATGCACATCGTGATTGTCCTACTTGCAGTGGTAAAGTAACATTATGGAATAGAGGTGATGAGGTATTTCGGGTAACGGCCCGCAAAGATGAATGGGGCGAAGTTGAAGATTGGATTTGTAATACCTGCCGCTTCGAGAAAAAGAAAACGAGTGATTGGATAATAGAAGGACCTCGGATGATTGATCGTCACTCTGTTATCTCACAGGGTCACTATGCAGGTAGTATCGGTACTCATAAACCAACAGAAACTTTTAAAGCGGTAAATGATGGCCGACAGCCCAAATTATTAATGGATATTCATACTATAAGTGAGGTGAATAAACCGGATATAACATTGAG
>JAIEQT010000499.1 GCA_019747455.1 Chitinophagaceae bacterium
TAACCGGGTTCAATCCAATCCTTACCAATACTGTTACCTTTGTAGTAATGACGGTAAGCATCATAGGGGTTTTACAAAGCGTTTTAAACAAACGAAAAATAAAATGTGCCTGCTTGGGTGCTGTATTTAATTTACCCATGAGTACCATCACCATTATTGAAGATTTATTGATGATTGGCATGAGTGGGGTTATGTTACTAACTATGTTATAATGGCAACAGTAAAATCAATAGGGCAATTTTTCTGGAAAATATTTAAAGCGATTTTCGTAAGAAAGAAGGATTGCTGCAAATAATTATAGTACAGTGTATATACATACAGAACTCATATTCAGAACTGATATTTATCATGTATTTATCAGGATTAATGCCTTTCTTTTGTATCTATAAAATAAAAAACGTTAAAAAGCTCAAAATATTTATTCTAACTTTGAACTAGATGAAAAGGTTTGCCACAGCCATATTAGCAGTTTTATACATCAGCACTTCTGCTGGTGCTTCGGTGCATATGCACTACTGCATGGGCAAACTGGCTGATTGGAGTTTGGCCCAAAAAGAGTCCAAAACCTGTGGCAATTGTGGCATGAAAACAGGCGAGGCTAAAGAAAAAGGCTGTTGCAAGGATGAACACAAGTTTTTTAAAAATGATACTGACCAGAAAGCGGCAGAAGCAGGGCTTCAACTACTTCAAATACCTGCCATAGATTTGCCTGTTTCATTTGTTGATGCCCCCTCATTCAATTTTACTTCTATATCAGAAGACTACCCTGTAAGCAATGCCCCTCCCCGAAGTAATGGCGTTGCAGTTTACATTCTTAACAGAACTTTCCTTATTTAAGATTTATTTCATTTTATATGCCAGGCAATAAAATTGTCGGACTATTGGCGTTTCTCTATGCCAGTATAATTTTTTCACAACAATAAAATCAAAAAAAAATGAAAGCAATTAAAATGCTGATGATGGCAGCAATAACCATCATGTCTTTAAACTCATTTGCACAAGACACTGCAAATGCAAAAACTAAAAAGCACAAGGCTGAAAAAGCAAAATATGAATGCCCGATGCATCCGGGTGTGGTAATGGATGGGCCGGGAAAATGTGCTACCTGTGGTATGGACTTAACACTTTCTCCAAAAGAAAAAATGAAAAGGGAAGTAATGAAAATGTATGCTTGCCCCATGCATCCTGAAGAAACCAGCAGTAAAACAGGCAAGTGCAGTAAATGCAATATGGATTTAAAGGAAGTAAAGAAAGATAAGAAAATATATGCCTGTTCAATGCACCCTGAAGTTACCAGTAATCAAGCTGGTAAATGTTCTAAATGCGGTATGAACCTTACTCTTTCTCCAAAAGAGAAAATGAAAATGGAAGTAATGAAAATATACTCTTGTCCCATGCATTCGGATATTACCAGCAATAAACCCGGTAAATGCACCAAATGTGGCATGGATTTAAAAGAAAAGGCAAACTAATGTTTCTATGCTTCCAAACTATTAAAATCAAGTTATGGTTCAAAAACTAATTGAACTGGCTTTACGCAACAGGCTTATCGTTCTGCTGCTGGCAGGCGGCCTGTTTGCGTATGGCATTTACTCGGTCAAACAAAACCCTATTGATGCCATTCCTGATTTGAGTGAGAACCAGGTTATCGTTTTTACGGAATGGATGGGCCGCAGTCCGCAGGTGATGGAAGACCAGGTAACTTACCCTTTGGTAAGTAACCTTCAAGGCATTCCAAAGATTAAAAACATCAGGGGTACGTCCATGTTCGGGATGAGTTTTGTGTATGTAATTTTTGAAGATAACGTTGACATCTATTGGGCGAGGACAAGGGTACTGGAACGATTGAATTTTGCCCAACGATTATTGCCACAAGGAGTAACACCAACATTGGGCCCAGATGGAACAGGAGTTGGTCATATCTATTGGTATCATCTTGATGCACCAAAAATGGATTTGGGTGAACAAAGAGCCTTACAGGATTGGTATATCAAGTTTGCATTGCAAACTGTACCCGGCGTGGCTGAAGTCGCATCATTCGGCGGATTTGAAAAACAATATCAATTAGTTGTTGACCCTGTAAAATTGCAGTATTACAACATCTCTTTGATGGATGTAATGAATAAAGTAAAAGCTAATAACAATGATGTAGGCGGCAGAAAGTTTGAGATGGCTGACATGGCTTATATCATTCGTGGCCTTGGCTATATCAAAAGTAAAGAAGATGTAGAAAACATTGCACTCGCAAATTATAATGGCATTCCGGTACGGGTAAAAGATATTGGCTCTGTACAAATGGGTGGTGATTTGCGGCTCGGCATTTTTGATATGGATGGAAAAGGTGAAGTGGTAGGTGGCATTGTAGTAATGCGATATGGTGAAAATGCCAACAAGGTAATTGAAGCAGTTAAAACGAAAATGAAGGAAGTAGAAAAAGGATTACCGGAAGGTGTAACCTTTAAAACTTCCTACGACCGCAGTACATTGATACAGGAAGCCATTGATTCAGTAAGAGGAACATTGATTGAGGAGATGATTGCTGTCTCCCTTATAGTTCTCATATTTCTTTTTCATTGGCGCAGTGCGGTTATTATTCTAATACAATTACCTATTTCAGTTGCAGCTGGTTTCATTTTTCTTGAACTATTTGGTATCTCTTCAAACATCATGTCGTTAACAGGTATTGCATTGGCTATTGGAGTAGTAGTGGATGATGGTATTGTAATGGTGGAAAATGCCTACCGCCATATCAGCGAAGCACAAACAGAAAAATTAAAGTCATCTAATAAAACATAAACATGGCAAAGTGGTTTAAAAGAAATAAAGACCCTTTAACAGCAGAGGAAAGAAATGACATTATTGAAAAGTCTTCCAAACAGGTTGGCCCTGGTGTATTCTATTCAACCATCATTGTTGTTACTTCTTTTCTGCCGGTGTTTTTGTTAACTGGTATGGAAGGAAAACTGTTTAGCCCCTTAGCCTGGACAAAAACATTTATCCTGCTAATTGATGCGGTGTTAGCTATTACATTAACACCTGTACTGATTTCTTTTTTCCTGAAAGGAAGATTGAAACCAGAGAGTGCTAACCCTATTACAAGAACACTGGAAAAGATTTATACCCCAATCTTGAAATGGTGTTTAAAATGGCGCAAAATAACAATCGGTATCAACATTGTTGCATTAACGGTCGGCATTGTTATGATGACCCGTTTAGGCTCTGAGTTTATGCCGCCATTAGATGAAGGCTCATTACTATTTATGCCTGTTACACTACCTGATGTTTCTAATTCAGAAGCAAAAAGATTATTGCAGGTACAAGATAAAATCATCCGCACTGTTCCGGAAGTATCGCATGTATTGGGCAAGGCAGGCAGGGCAAATACTGCAACAGATAATTCTCCCATCAGCATGATTGAAACCATCATTTTGCTGAAACCAAAAAATGAATGGCGAAAAGGAATGACTAAAGATGGCATCATCAATGAGCTTAATTCAAAAATGCAGATACCGGGAGTAACAAACGGATGGACACAACCAATCATCAACCGAATCAATATGCTGTCAACAGGTATCCGTACCGATGTGGGTTTAAAAGTGTATGGCCAAAACCTTGACAGCATTTATGCTTTTGCTCAAACTATAAAAAAACAATTGGAAGGGATTGATGGAGTTAAAGATTTGTACGTTGAACCAATAACTGGCGGCAAGTATATAGACATCACCGTCAAGAGAGAAGAAATCGGAAGGTATGGTTTAAGTGTGGATGATGTGAATACAGTAATTGAAAGTGCATTAGGTGGAATGAAACTAACTACTACCATTGAAGGCCGCCGGCGGTTTTCTGTTAATGCAAGATATGGTCAGGATTTCCGTAATAATCTTGCCTCATTAAAACGGTTGCAGGTGCAGACGATGAACTTTGGTCCTGTTCCTTTAGAAGCGGTAGCAGATATAAAACTAAGCGATGGCCCGCCGATGATAAATTCAGAGAATGCTATGCTGAGAGGTACTGTGCTGTTTAATGTGAGAGAAAGAGATTTAGGAAGCACGGTAAAAGAAGCACAACAGAGATTAAACCAGATGATAACAAAACTTCCCAAAGGATATTTTCTTGAATGGAGCGGCCAATGGGAAAACCAGATAAGGGCAAATAAAACACTCTCCATGATAATGCCGATTGTACTCGTCATCATTTTTATGGTATTATACTTCACCTACCACTCTTTTAAAGAGGCCATTTCTACCATGATAACTGTTCCGTTTGCATTGATTGGTGGTGTGTTTATGGTTTATTTCTATGGTATCAATTTATCAGTAGCAGTTGCAGTTGGCTTTATCGCATTGTTTGGAATGGCAATAGAAACAGCCATGCTAATGACCATTTACCTGAATGAAGCTAT
>JAIEQT010000463.1 GCA_019747455.1 Chitinophagaceae bacterium
CAGCTGCAGCATATACAAGATAAGAAACAAAGAAGAGCATTAATTCGCTCACGCGAGAAAGAGCTAAAAAGAGATTTCACGGATAAACTCACCCAGCTATCTGTATACCAGGGTAAAGTGTTGATGAAATTGATCAATCGCGAAACAGGTAATAACTGTTATGAAATCATTGATGAATATAAAGGCTTTGTAGCGGCTGCTTTTTGGCAAACCATTGCCGTGGTATTTGGTAGTAATTTGAAGCAATCTTATGATCCCGCAACCAAAGATGCTGAGATGGAAAAAATTGTTCGCGATGTAGAGCGCATGTATGGATATGCGGGTAGGGGTTAGGCTTCTACTGAACGCCGTCTAAATTTTCACAGAAGCCTGTTATCCCAATAAAAATCTTCTTTTCTTACCAGTTTCACTTTACTGGCAAATGCAGGATGCTCCTTGTTGATAATATAGTTGAACTCTTGTGGTATGATCACAGATGGTACTTTTAAAACAAGAGATTCCTGATGGGTGTACCATAGAGAGCCGATTGTTTGTAACTCCGCATATGCGCCGAGTGTTCGCCATTGAGCGGATAGTTTATTAATCTTGATTTGTTTGATCAGTTGATCTTCATCGGCAATGGATATAACCATTACTTTATACTTGAATTTATTTTGTATAGTACCTCTATGCACTATCAGTTCCAGCGAAGCCAGGGAACGAGTTGCGGCTGTATAGAGCACAAACTGGCCCTTCAAATTCCATCTGTTAGCGCTACCTGATGAGGATAAATTTTTCGAAAATTCTTCTCTTACAATTCTAAACAGTTCCATGGTTAGATATTATCTCCATATTCCATGGCAGTTAATCGGTCGTCCAGATATTTGATGCCGGTAATCGTATTCATAAAAGAAATAGGGGCTTTGTTATCAAAATAAAAATTTGTGCTAGTAAGCCATTGCTCAAATTCTTGTCTGGATCCAAATACTTCTACACCATGCCTTATTAAAGATAGCAGTAGTACCACTTGTTCTTTTACATTTTCTTTAAATACACTTTTTGGTTTTTTATACTCCCTGAATGTTTTTACGCTAACATTGAGCCAATCCGATAAAATATCGTCATTGAAATCGGTTAATGTTTTAATGGCGTTAACATGTTTCCAATTGATTTCATTTGAATACAAAAAATGTAAAAGCTCTCCTTCACTTGCCAGTTTGGGTACTTTTTCCATAAGTGCCAATTCCGGTAATTTTTTAGCTTTTTGCATAACTACGAATTTGTAATATATCAAATATAGGTAAAATTGCCGAAACTAAAAGGTAATTTTACTTGTATTGTAACAAATAGTTCATAAACACTTCTCTTGAAATCATCTCCACTCCCAGGCTTTCCAGGTGTTCGGTGTACACTTGGCAATCAATCAATACAACCCCTTCTTTGGCTAATTCTTTTGCATAATGAATGAATGCATATTTGCTGGCGTTCGATTTTTTGGTAAACATACTTTCGCCAAAGAAAAGTTTCCCCATGCGTATACCGTATAGTCCTCCTATAAGTTCATTATTCTCCCAGCATTCTGCACTATGGGCGATCCCTTGTTGATGAAGGATTACAAAGGATTGAATTAACGCATCCGATATCCAGGTACCATCTTGTGCCTTACGATTTATTTGCATACAGTTGCGCATTACTTGTTCGAAAGCGGTGTTCGTGCGAAAGCTATACTTTGGATTTCTCAGTATGGGTCGCATACTTTTTGTAATCACTAATTTTTCGGGGAATAATACAAAACGCGGATCCGGGCTCCACCAAAGAGGAATATGGCTATCAAACCAGGGGAAAATACCTTGGCTATAAGCCAGTTTTAATCGCTCAGGATGCAAATCTCCACCCATTGCGAGCAAACCATCTTCCATAGCTTCTTCAACAGGTGGAAACCATAATTTTTCTGTGAGCAATATCATGGTGTAAAAATAAATAGTCCCGCAAAAGCGGGACCATTTGTGGGAGTTGACGGGGTCGAACCGCCGACCCTCTGCTTGTAAGGCAGATGCTCTAAACCAACTGAGCTAAACTCCCTTTTTTGTTGGGAGTGCAAAAATAGGGGAGTAGGCTGTAACAACAAAAAAAAATAGTTTTTTTTAGGAACTGATCTTATTTATTGTGCAAAACCTTTGACAGTGCTACCTTTGCCCCATGAAACCTGCTGTAATGAATGAAGCCGCTCCCTGGGAGTTAGAAGAAACAGCTATTCTTACTGATATCAATCAAGCATATAGTCTTATCGTTTGGAATGATGAGGTGAATACTTTTGAGTGGGTTATTCAAACTTTAATTGAAGTTTGTGATCATACAGAACAACAGGCGGAACAATGTGCACTTTTCATTCATTATAAGGGTAAATATGCTGTTAAGCAAGGTGAATATGAAGCCCTCAAACAGATGTGTAATGCAATTACCGATAGAGGTATTGGTGCTACTGTAGAAATGAACGCCTATTCCTGATGAACCAAAGAAAGTTATTACTGATAGTTTTTTTATGCTTGCTAACAGCAGTCGTTAAAGCTCAAAACACAAGGCTTAGTGATGATAACCAAATTGGTTGGTGGAATCAGTTTGCTACGATTACATTCAACAACAAGTGGAGTTATCATTTTGAATACCAATGGCGAAGAGATAATTGGGTGAAAGACTGGCAACAGGGCTTATTAAGAACAGGAATCAATTATCAATTACATAAAAAAGTACAACTACGCGTAGGCTATGCATGGGCGCAAACATTCAATTATGGAGATTATCCGCTGCAGGCAGCAGGAAAAACTTTTCCTGAGCACCGACTTTTTCAAATGGTTACCGTTAGTGATGGCATAGGCCGTTTGGAGATCAGTCACCGCTTTATGCTAGAACAGCGCTGGATCGGTAGATTTTTAAATACTACGGCTACTAAAGCAGACGATTTTATATTTTGGAATCGGCTGCGCTACATGTTCAGGGCGCAATGGCCGCTTAACAAACCTAAGATAGAAGATAAAGCCTGGTACGCCGCAGGTTATGATGAAGTATTAATTGGTTTCGGTAAAAATGTAAATCAAAATGTATTCGATCAGAATCGCCTGGCGCTGATGATAGGATATCGGTTTAATAAAACGATTCGGGCTGAGGGTGGTTTTTTTCAACAGATACTTCAATTAGGTCGACAAATAAACAATCAAAATGTATTTCAATACAATAATGGTACTATTCTTAACCTGTATTACAATATTGATCTGAGCGGTAAGCAATAACATTAAAAGACCCCGAAAAATTTTCGGGGTCTTTTTAAACCAAAACCATCTGCTATGAAAAACGATTGCTTATTGAATCGTAATTTGCTTAGGAGCAATTTTCACCTCATCTTTTTTAGGTAGTAACACTTTCAATACGCCATCTTCATAACGAGCTTGAATATTTTCTGTGTTAATCTTGTCATCTACACTAAAGCTGCGCTTGAAACTTCTGTACGTAAATTCTTTGCGAATTGTTTTGTAAGCCTTTTCAGTGTTCTCTTCTTTCTTCTCGTATCCAATGGTCAATAAACCTTTTTCTACTTGAATAGTGAAATCTTCTTTCTTCCTGCCCGGAGCGTTTAATTCTAAGTGGTACGCATCTTCTGTTTCATGAATGTTAACAGAGGCAGTAGGATAGCCCGCATGAGCATCTCTTCCCCAAGAAGAGGGAAAAGCATTGAATAACTCATCAAATACACTTAAGCTGTTGTTTTTAAACTGTGTCATAATATTTAAGTTTTTAATTGTTTAAGAATGAATACACCAGTTCAAAGCTCGTACCAACTCGCAAAACCGCTGTTTAAACGTCAATTTTTCTTAATTAGTAACATTTTTACGACAATATGGCATTAATTTTTCTTTTAAATAGACAAAATGACTGTTTATAAGTCGAATTTGGACGAAATCCCGATAATTATTATTTTTGTTATCCAATTTTATAAATATGTATCCAGCAGAAATAGTGTTGCCGATGAAGGCCGAGTTGATAGACGAGGGTTTTAGTGAGATGGTGAGTGCATCTGAAGTTGAATCAACATTGAAGCAGGATGGAACAACTTTGGTTGTTATCAATTCTGTTTGCGGATGTGCTGCCGGTACTTGCAGACCAGGGGTATTAATGGCTGTACAAAATGCTAGTAAGCGTCCGGATAGATTAACAACAAGCTTTGCCGGTTTTGATGTAGAGGCCGTTAATAAAGTTAGAGAACATTTATTACCATATCCTCCCTCTTCTCCTGCTATCGCATTGTTTAAGAATGGAGAATTAGTGAGTCTGGTTGAGCGTCATCAGATCGAAGGAAGACCAGCACAGGTGATTGCCCAACATCTAATTGCTGTTTTCGACCAACATTGTAATTAAGATAATAAGTTTTGTT
>JAIEQT010000448.1 GCA_019747455.1 Chitinophagaceae bacterium
AATTTTCTAGAAGATGAAAGTTTTTTTGTAGTAATGAATGCAGATATTCTAACAGATATGTCGTTGCGTAATATGATTGCAGCACATGAAAAAAATAAGCCATTAGCTACACTTGCCGTAAGTGATAGGCAATCGTCACGCTGTTTACTATTTGATGAAAATAATAAAATGGTTGGATGGAGAAATAAAAATACCGGAGAGCAAAAGGGCTTTTTCACAACTAATAACTTAGAAACAGTAAAAGAAAAAGCATTCAGTGGTATT
This sequence comes from Chitinophagaceae bacterium, assembly GCA_019747455.1. Taxonomy (GTDB): domain Bacteria; phylum Bacteroidota; class Bacteroidia; order Chitinophagales; family Chitinophagaceae; genus Sediminibacterium. Next base: position 265 of record JAIEQT010000448.1, read on the forward strand.
CATATTATTAGTAATACTATATTCAATAAGAATACCTTAGATGGTAAATTTTCAATGATCGACTTATATCTTGATTTGTGTGATGCCAATCTTATTCAATGTTTTGATCATACGGGTTCTACATTAATTGATGTTGGTAAGCCTGAGAGTATAGAAGCAGCAGAAAAATTATTTCAAAAATGAAAGCTCCCAGATTTGTATTGATTGGTTGTGGTCGCATTGGGGAAAAACATGCACAATTAATAGAAAAATATGCTGAGCTTGTAGCAGTAGTAGATACCATAGCTGAGCGTGCTGAATATTTCTCAAATATATTTCAAGTAAAAAGGTTTAGTTCCATAGAATCTTTTCTCGCAGCAAAATTAGATATAGATATAGCTGTAATTTGTACTCCCAATGGATTACATGCTAGCCAAGCCATACTATGTTTAGAAAAAGGAATGGATGTTGTGGTTGAGAAACCTATAGCACTTTTCAAAAAAGATATTGATGCGATAGCAGTTGCTATAATAAAATCTGGTAAGCGAGTCTTCCCAATTATGCAGAACAGATTTAATACAGCACTGATAGCGATTCAGGATTTATTACGCAGGGAGGCGTTTGGTAGTATTTATAGTTTTCAGATCAATTGTTTTTGGAATAGGCCGGCAGCTTATTATACAAATAGTTGGCATGGCGATAAATACCTTGATGGTGGTGTTTTGTACACACAGCTTAGTCATTTTATAGATATGCTAACATGGTTTTTTGGGGATTGTGATGAGGCGAAAGGCTATGTTTGTAAGCTATCAGATAAAGAGTTAGATTTTGAAGATACCGGAGCCTTTATTTTAAAATACCCAAATGGAGTAATTGGGTCAGTTAACTATACGGTGAATACGGAACCACAGAATATTGAAGGCTCTTTTATGCTTCACACAGAAAAAGGTACTATCAAAATTGGAGGTACATATTTGAATCGCGTAGATATCAACACAACCCCATTTGCATTTGATATATTGGAAACTAATGAGAATAAATATAATGGTTATAAGGGTTCGGGAGCGTATCATGAAGCACTGTATCAGCATTTATTGGCCGTTTATCAGTTACATGAAACGTATTATACTTCTTTGCAAGAAGCGAAGGCCACTATTAGAACGATTGAAATGATGTATCTTTCTGCAACTGTATGCAACCCATCAAAAAAAGTATAGGTATTGTAAATGTATCGTTTGGAGACGATGTGCAGATTGTACAACCGGTTAACTTGTATGACTGTACTATAGGTAGTAATTGTTTTATTGGCCCCTTTACTGAAATACAAAGAGATGTGTTTATTGGTAATAATTGCCGAATTCAATCACATAGCTTTATTTGCACCGGGGTTACAATCGGGAATGGTTGTTTTATTGGTCATGGCGTGATGTTCGTTAACGATGACTTTAAAATTGGTAAACCAGCTGGTGATCCCACTCTTTGGAAAAAAACAACTATCGGGAATCATGTATCAATAGGATCAAATGCCACTATCTTACCTGTAAACATATGTGATCATGTGGTAATTGGCGCAGGGGCAGTAGTTACAAAAGATATTTCTATTGCGGGAATATATGCGGGAAATCCGGCTATATTAATTCGGTTACTCGCCTAATTTTTTTTCTATATAAAGACATAATAAGCAGTACACAGCTAATTGTATAAAAGGTTGCTGTGATTAAAAAGAAAAAATGATATTTCCTTAAAAGGTAAGATCTTAAAGCTATTTCGTTTGTTTTTTCTTCACCAATAAAAATTTTAATGATCGACCTTACGGTAGCTCCTATGTAGGGAATTTTATTCCAATTCGTATACCGCACCCCACTGTAGTTATAGCTTTGTATATAATTAGGTTGCGTTTGTTTTTTATAATAACTCCAATTTTGTTGAACATCTTTAAAAGAGGCCAAGCTTCCATCGGGCTTTTTAAAATATTGGTTCACCAATGGATCCAGTACAATCCAGCCACTTCTTTTCTTCGCTTCCACCACAATATGCCCCCCATTAATACCATTTACTTGCATTTGTGCAATACGTACCTTATAACCTGCCGACTTTAAAAGTCGGGCCAAAACTGTTGCATAGCTGCCACAGGCACCATTTCCGGTCATGAGGTCTACCACAGCCGGTCTCAAAAAATCTGCCTTTAACCCCCTGGGTTTGTTATTCTTGAAAATATTTTGTCTATTGATTTCCAGCGTGTGTGTTAAACCCATGGCACCAATAAAAAATGAGTCTAGATTTTTAGAAGGATTGGTGGTTTCGATTACATTATCTACCAAACCAGAAAAAAGACTGTCTTCATAATTAGATTCTAATTTGAAATACAGCGATAACCCAAGCATTAAACCATTTAGAAATAGTAGTATACTTGTGTTTAAGAAAATTTTTTTACAGACACGAAGTATCTTTCTCATTAGTGATCAAGTTATACTTTTATATAGACTCTTTTTTTATCCAATATGTATACTATTAGCCAATAAAAAATAATCATCGATAATGCATAAACAAGTGATCCTACTCTAAGATCAGCACTTATCGGTTCGCAAATGGTATGATAAAACCAAGGTAATGCGGAGGTGTATTCTTTAGATCCATCAGCATGTATAGCTGTTTCCCAACGAAAAAGGGCGAGTAAGCGGGGTAAAAATCCACTTAATACAAAAATGAACAGTGGATTTTTGCCAAATACATCAAAGAAACTACTCCATGCACCTTTTGTTTCTTTGAATTCGATTACATAAATAAGTACCCCCAAACAGAGAATAGCAAGACCGGAGGTATGGAGCGTATAGGAACTCGTCCATATTTTTTTATTAATCGGAAAGCTCATATCCCAGAAATAAGCTGTTGCTATCATGATCAAACCCGCTATTAATAAGTTTGCAAGCATTTCATAATTCTTGCCCTTTAATTGAATATACTGTCCGGCTAAGAATCCAAATACAACTTGTACAATGGCTGCAGGAGTGCTCATAAAACCTTCGGGATCGAAGGGAACACCTTCTCCTCTGTAAACATGTGATTCACCCAAAATAGCAATATCTAGCTTTGTGCCAAACCATCCTTGGAAACTGTAGGGGTCTGAAGGATTGAGCGCATAACAAATAAACCAATATGCTATAAGGAGTAAGGTAGAAAGGTAAAAGGCGCCTTTTGTTTTGCCGTAAAATACGATCACAGATCCAAAAAAATAACAAAGTGCAATGCGCTGTAAAACACCAAGAATGCGAATATTTTCCCATGATTTAAAAACTAAACCTGTATCGCTCCATTTCACAAACGGACTCCAATTCAGTAATAGGCCAATGATGAAAATCAGTAAAGTTCTTTTGATAACTTTTTTCCAGAAAACAGCAGGCCCTGCATTTTCAAAACGCGGCATTACAAAAGCCATGGCATTACCAACGGCAAAAAGAAAGAAAGGGAATACCAAATCTGTTGGTGTGCAACCATGCCATTTGGCATGTTCAAGAGGGCCAAAAATATGGCTCCAACTACCGGGGTTATTTACCAGAATCATCAGTGCTACGGTGGCACCGCGAAATACATCGAGGGAGTAGTATCTGTTATTCATAGCGATAAAGATAAGATTTTATCAATGCACATTAACTAAATTGCAGTTGTGCGTTCAGTACCGATATATATCAAGTTTCTGTTACTATTTCTTTCTACATATGCAGTATTGTATTATGGCACCTATGCATTTATTGGGTTATCTACGGAAGGCGGTAAGTATATTCATTGGTTACGATATGTAGATTATGTTAGTTTATATCGTCGAATTTTATTAGGAAGTGCTTCGCAAATAATAGAGTGGCTGGGCTATTACACGCAAATAAGAGGGAAGTACTTACTATATATTAATGGCACAGTGGGTATTCAGTTGGTATATTGGTGTTTAGGGATTGGAATATTATCTTTTTGGGTTTCTTATATTTTTGCTTTCACGGGAGATACCTTAGGTTTTCGGTTAAAATGGATAATCATCGGGATCGTAGTAATTACTTGCTTAAATATCATGCGTATTGCCTTATTACTTATAACCTATTATCATAAAGGTATCAGTACAAGTGGCATAAACCATCACGATATCTATAATTATATCGTGTATGGTATTGTTTTTTTATTGCTTTTTTTACACAGAAAA
>JAIEQT010000264.1 GCA_019747455.1 Chitinophagaceae bacterium
AATTTCACCATGGGCAATCCCAAAAACGCTGAAAACTTATTGATACTTTGGAAAGACTGGGATGATGGTAATTTAGCAGCGCATAAACACTTTTTCGCTGATTCAGTAACCATGGTATTTGCAGATGGAAATACTATCCATACTAGTAATGATAGTGCTTTGGCACATGCCCAGCGCGAAAGAAACAATCTGGCATCTTCAGTTAGTTCTATTAATGCCATTATGCCCGTAAAAAGCGTTGATAAAAATGAAAACTGGGCTTTGATATGGGGCAAGGAAGTAGATACAGATAAAAAAGGAAAAAAAGACTCTGCCTATATTCAGGAAACCTGGCGATTTAATAAAGACGGAAAAGTTGATTTATTCTATCAGTTTAAAGCTGCAGGAGCGCCTCCCAAAAAATAGTAATGATTAGAAAGCCTCATTTTTGTTTTTTTTCATGCCGGCATTTCCTGTCATGGCATGAATTGCATCAACCCCACTATGGTAAGCATTTTCTACACAGATGGACTAATCAACCAATAGCCATTCATGCAATAACACATGGAATGGATGCATTCCTAAATGCGTAATGGTATACTGTAAAAGTTGGCAAAAGCAACAGGATGTATGCGTTGTTGCATCTTCCCAACAGCATCGTCCGGAAAAAGCAGTTGTTTGCTATACATGCATTATTGTACACTTTCATCAGCCTTCGGCTTTAAGTATATAGCAATCAAATTTTCGGTTGCGGCTAGTTCACTCCATCCTTGTTTTAACCAACGCATAACCATGCCCGTCATTTTTTGTTGTAAACCCTTTTGCCTGGGTAATTGTAATTGCCGGTAATTTTTACTGGTAATGGGAGATGCTATTTTTAGCCATTCGCTTTATTGGCGCTGTGCAACAAATGCAGGATCCTGCTGAAAACGTTTTTTATTGATGGAAGTTTTACTACGCACCAACTGGCGGCCTTTTACCGTATAAAAAGTAAGTCCGCCGTAAGTTCCACTAATATAAAACGAAGAAACAGTTGCCATGGCATATTGATTTTTTGTGTTTTCAATATACAACTTTCAATAGGGGGTTTCCAAATTCTTTTTAGCGAAAAATGCACAATTTTAGCAGTAATTAATTACCATACGGCACCTACCCTTCTACCTATTTACAGCGTTGCGCAACGCTGTTGAGTCGAATTTGTATCGAAGCGGGATGAGTTCGGATTACTATGTTAAACAAACATATTATTACCCCCACATCACTATCTACAAAAATTCAGTACGGCTTCAAATATTTGTTGGCGAATGGGCGTAACATCATAATATTTTCCATTGGGTAAAAAGCCCATGTGCTGGCGGTTAATGAGCAATATAATAGAAGTATGGTATTGTGGAACCACTACAATACTGGTTCCCGTAAAGCCGGTATGTCCAAAGCTACCTTCGGGTGCATGTTTCATAAATGAATCGTTGGTATCCATCATCCAACCCAATCCATTTTGAAAAGCATCTTTCGTAAAGAATGTTTTTAAGGTATTGGCACTAATAAAATCCTTTCCATTTACTTTGCCATCATTCATGAGTATATCTATCAGTTTTTGCACGTCATCGGCTGTTGAAAATATACCGGCTGCGCCTGATACCCCACCATTGGCATACCATGCATTCCCATCATTCACTTCACCATTTAAAACATAATGGCGCCAGCCATTCCACGATTGCGGATTAATTTCTTTGTACGTAAAACCAAGCGTATTATCGTACACCATTCTTTTTTCATAAGGATTACCAAAAGAAGTGGCAGCAAAGTTTTTGAACTTGCCGGTTTTTAGAGGATTATAAGTAGTATGATACATGCTAAGGGGATGAAATATTTTTTCTTGTTCAAACTGCTCAAAGGGCATACCGGAAACCACCTGAATAATTTCGCCAAGAATGGTAAAGCCCAAATCGCTGTATTTTCTTTGTGCACCAATGGGGTACCGTAAGGGTAATTGAGCAATGAGCGAAAATACCTGTTGGCGGTTATGGGCACGATAAAATAAGGGGTACCATTCATCAATGCCCGAGGTATGGGTAAGCAGGTTACGGATGGTAATATTTTTTTTGTCGGGAGTATTAAAATCAGCAACGTATTTTGAAACCGGGTCATTTACCGATAATAAATGCCGATCAGCCAGGTACATAATGGCCGTAGTAGTGCCAATAACTTTGGTAAGTGAGGCCAGATCGAACATTGTATTCAACTGCATTTTTTCAGGTTTTGCCAATAGTTGATGGTCATTACTGTACATCCTTGCATAACCATATGCCTGTTGGTACACTACTTTACCATCTTTCTTAATCAACACCACTGCACCCGGTATGAATTGCTGTTTTACTTGTGATTGAAGGATGCTATCGATGGTATGAATCAATACATTTTTTTGCTTTGCCGTTTGCGATTCGGCATATAAAACAAAAAAGAAGGAAATGAAAGCGTAGAAAATTTTTTGCATGGTAGTTTATTTATCAATGATACACCGAAAATACATTTATTTAAACGATGCGTTTTAATACCTTCAATCATTAAAACTGCATTTTTTTGTGGGCTAAGTTTAACAATTTAGTTCAATTTATTTGAAAAAGCAGATACGCTTTAATCGAGGCTAATATTATACGTTCATTTCAGTGGGGCAGTAAAAGCGGGTTACTATTTCAACTAAAACCCATAGAGTATAGAATTTAGAACTACATTTAATCAGTCGTTATTGAATAGTCGCTTAAAAATTCAAATAGTTTAAATACATTATTTTATAAATATTTAATACCTTATTCACTTATGCTCTCCACGCTACCCCCCTACCTGCTTATTGCTGTAAAATCTACGGCTGTTTATTTATTTATTATTGTAGCCATACGCATTTTCGGGAAAAAAGAATTGGCGCAATTATCGGTAATTGATTTAGTTTTTATTTTACTCATTAGTAATAGTGTACAAAATGCAATGGTGGGCAATAATACTACCCTATCTGGTGGATTTGCTGCAGCTTCCGGATTATTCATTAGTAACTATATTTTAAAGCTCTTTTTAAAACGCTATAGCATATTTAGTAAAATGGTGCAGGGTGAAAAAATATTACTGATACATGATGGCATTGTATTAAAAGAGGGAATGGAAAAATCTATGTTTAATATAGATGAATTGGAAAGGGCTATTCGCGAACATGGTGTAGATAAAATTGAAGATGTTGACCTCGCTATTTTAGAAGTAGATGGTAACATTAGTGTACTATCAAAAAACTATTCGCACAGAACGGTAAAACCGAGAAAAAAGCCGCAGTTATCGCACAATCCCTAAGTGCTACATGATAGTAAAATAAAAAAGCCATTTCCCGAAAGAAATGGCTTTTATTTTGCTTACCAAAAATATTTTTAAAAAGTCTAATGCAACTGGAATATAAGTCCGGCATGTATACCCACCATATTCATATTCATGGCATCGCTCATGCCAAATTTGGTGTAATTATAAGATACTCCAAATTGAAAAGCGGTATTTGAATTGTAACGGCTAAATGGTAATTGCACACCGGCATCGGCCATCGCGGTAAACTTACCATTGGAAGTATTATTGGAAGAAAACTCACCCAGATATTGATTATAGGTTATAAAACTAATGCCTGCTCCGGCTGCAACATAAGGCTGTATTAGTTTTGTAGTTCCCAAAAAAGGTGTAAAAGTAACTTTTGCCATAACCGGTACTGCCTGAATAGAATTAGAAAGAACGGCTGATATCTGTTGATTGGGTGCCAGATTATACACCGTTCTCGGGTATTTCTGATAAAAATCCTGATAACCAAATCCAAGTCCAACTGCCCATTTATTGTTTAGTCCTAATGAGACATCGCCCATTAAACCCCGTGGTGATATATTGGAAACATAGTTCGATTTAAAATTGCCTAATGGTAATCCTAAATCATAAGCAGCATTCAATTTTACAATGCCTCTTTGCGCCAATAAAGATGAGGCGGGCAACAAACTAAACAATAACAGCGTTAATATTATATATTTTTTCATATATTTTTTTAATGGATGAATAATACAATAACATAATGAATGGTACTAATTGGCTTTTAAATAAGACGACTGGCTAAATAAAGCATACACCTGACTGTCGGCGGTAGTAGCATCAGCAATACCTTCCCCTCTTATTAAGCCATTCCAAATAATCTTTATTTTTCCATTCGCCGCTGCATTTTTTAAATCTAACATATCAATAGAAAGTGCGCCGGAATTAATTTGGTAGGTACCATACATATAAGGAGAATAATAACCATATCCGCCATAGCCCCAATAAGTAGGATCATAATATCCCCCGTAATAATCATAATAACTACTGTAATCAATTATTCCGGTAGTAGTGGTGTTAATATAGGTTACATTTATTCCTAAATCAGGGCTGGCAGATTTAGGCACCAAGGTATAGCCGG
>JAIEQT010000423.1 GCA_019747455.1 Chitinophagaceae bacterium
ATAAATCCTGACCTAATTTTACAATTTGTTGCTCATGACTCTTCAGCTCACGGGTTTGCGGATCTAGCACCATATATTCCTCTTCAACACCAAGCGTGAAGTGACTATAACTAATATTTCCCATGTTCATTAACTCAAATGATTAATATAATTTTATTCCTGCACTACTTCTTTTTATGTATTCACCCCACGTAAGATTATCAGCACCTTCTTTTTGATTTTGTGCTTTCTCAATGGCGAATGTAGCAGCTGTTTCAACTACCCAGTCGAAATTTTCTTGTCCCACACTCTTAATATCAGCATCTGGGGCGGGATTGCAAAAATCAATGGCATAGGGTACGCCGTCTCTTAACGCCAATTCTACAGTATTGAAATCATAGCCAAGATATTTGTTGATGCGCAATACAATATCTGTCATCATAGCTAACTTTTCCGAAGAAGGTTTGAAATCGGCTACATATCTTAAGTGGTGTGGATTCCGGGGCTCATAACTCATGATTCGTACATATTTGCCGCCAATGCAATAACAACGATAGTATTCTTCAAAAATAATTTCTTCTTGCAGCAGCATCACCAACTGCTCTGTTTCTGCATGCTTTTCGAAGAAGTCATTCATATCGGTAAGTTTATATACATTTTTCCAACCTCCACCGGCAAATGGTTTCATATATGCAGGAAATCCAACATACTTAAAAATACCCTCCCAGTCAAGTGGATAGGATAAATTACTGAAGGATTGCTCAGAAGTGTCGGTAGGCAAATCCCGCGACGGTTAAATAACGGTTTTAGGAACCGGCACATCGATTTTGGTAGCTAAACAATTATTGAAAAATTTTTCATCGGCACTCCACCAAAAAGGATTGTTTATCACGGCTGTTCCGCATAGGGCTGCATTTTTTAGGAACGCTCGGTAAAAAGGAACATCCTGACTGATTCTATCTACTATCACAGCATAACCACTGCTTTCGCCTTGTAGTACTTTATCAATTTTTACAGGCTCTGCCATGATACCGGGAATATTTTTACTATTAATACGCTCTACAAATGCGTTTGGAAAACTTCTTTCCTGACCAAATAGAATACCAATTTTTTTCATAAACGGAAGTTTGTTGTTCGTTGTAATATAAGATTAAATCAAAAAGAAACAAAAAACTTGAATTGTTTTTTATGTTTATCAAATTGCTACATTTGAAATCATGGTAAAAGAAAGTGGAAGCAAGGCTACCGAAATTTTAGTGGAACAGAGTATTATTTACTCCGATTATTTAGAGCGAGAAGTTATATTCGACGCTTATTTGCCTTCCCGTATTAATAAGCCCGAACAGTTGAGTTTATTACTTATTAATGACGGTCAAGACCTACCCAAAATGCCATTTGACGAAATTTTAGGTAGCCTATTAGCTAATAAAGAGATTGTACCGATTATATGTATCGGTATTCACTGTGGTGCTGAAAGAAAGTTGGAATATGGCACAGCTTTTTCAGCTGATTTTAAAAATAGGGGTAGTAAAGCAGGTTTATACACCAAATTTTTATTTGATGAGCTAATTCCCTTTATCCGAAAGAAATACCATACACCTTCATTTAAAGAAAAGTCTTTCGCCGGTTTTTCATTGGGTGCCTTAAGTGCTTTAGATATTGTTTGGAATCATGCCAGTGAATTCAGTAAAGTGGGTGTTTTTAGTGGATCTCTCTGGTGGAGAAGGAAGGGTTATGACGATGGATATGATGAAGAAAACGATCGCTTGATGCATTTACAAATACGCAAAGGGATATTTCATCCTTGGTTGCAATTTTTTATAGAATGCGGCACTTTAGATGAAACGGCGGATAGAAATAATAATGGAGTAATAGATGCGATTGACGATGCGCTGGATTTGATAATCGCCTTGAAAGCTAAAGGGTATACCGATGAGCATATCCGTTATGTAGAACTGGAAGATGGTAAACATAATGTTGAAACCTGGGCTAAGGCTTTTCCCGAATTTTTAAAATGGGGGTGGGGGAGTAAGTAAATAAGTTTTTAAGTTAATGGGTTATTAGGTTATTGGTGCACATAAGGAACATAAAAAAACCGTTCGTAAAACGAACGGTTTTTTTATGTTGATCATTAAATCTATTAGAAGATATAACGGATACCAAACTGAGCACTCCATACATCAACTAAGCTTGTACCTTTTCTGGTAGTAGTGTAGTCCAAGCTGTTATTCACTCGGTTCATTCTAAAAGTAGGAATGCCGTTGGCATCAACACCAACTGCCGCAAGTGGCTGGGTAGTGTTGAACGAATAACCAACTCCAGATCTTGAATTGATCATATTTCCAATATTGAAAATATCTGCTCTTAATTGAATGGTGTGACGGTTTTTACCAACATTAGTAAACAAATCAAGTTGAGCTGAGAAATCCATACGAACTACATACGGTAATAAACCACCATTTCTTTCAACTACTTTACCACGCATTTTGCTTAAATAAGGATCCTGGTTAATGAAGGCATCAAACGCATCTTTTTGTTGTTGAACAGTAAATGCCGGAGCTGTTGACGTAGCCGCAATAGGTAAGAAGTTCATTTCATCCTGATTACGTGGAACGTACATCAAATCATTACCTGTTACATTATCACCATTCATATCACCGCTATACGTAAAGCTGTAACGACCTTGATTCTGAGACTGTCCAAATAATGATAAGGTTAGTGCAGAGAATTTATTGAATTCAATTTTATAATTCACATTACCAATTACACGATTACGAATTTCATTATCACTGAAAGCAATATCAGGACTATTATTACCCTTAACACTATTGATAGCAGTCCAAGATGAAGAAGCAATTGAACCTGGGCTCATGAAATCGCGCGCTCTGGTATACGTATAAGCAACCATCCAGCCTAAACCTTTCGCACGTACAGGCTTTTCAATTTTGAAAGTAGCTGCTAATGAGCCACCGAAAGGACCACTGTACATTTGGATAGCATCTGTTATATTCGGGTTAATACGAATGGCATTGTTAAGAGCAGTACCTGATAAACCAACTCCCGCGAAACGAGGACGCTGATCTGGTCCGTTGAATGTTGTTGTTGCACTGCGAAGGTTAGCATTGTAGTATCCAATGTTAGATAAGCTTTGTGTAAAGATTACCTCTCCGGAAGCAATGATGTCTTTGTATACTCTTTGATCAACACCGATATTAGCTCTCAACACTTGAGGGAAACGGAAAGACGCATCTGTTGTGGCGATATTGTAAGATGAAGCCGGGCTACCAGGATTTGGCGCAAAGCTTGCATAGTTAGCCGGTGTTCCCGGATTGAAAGGGAATGCAGCCGTATTATTTGTGTTTACACCACCATTTAATACGCCATTATTACCCATTTGGTTGCTCACAAATACAAAAGGAGGGCGACCGGTAAATAAACCGATACCACCACGGATTTGAGTTGATTTATCTCCTTTAACATCGTAGTTAAAACCAATTCTTGGTGAGATCATCAATTTAGCAGAAGGTAAATTAGAAGTGCTCACTTTAATAGCAGCGCCATTCTGATCTACAAAGCTATATCCATCAACTTGTGTATTTGTAAAGCCAGAACCAGCAAAATAAGGAAGTTCAAAACGAACACCATAAGTGATATTGAAGTTAGATTCTAAATTCAATTCATCTTGGATATAAGCAGCCCACTGACGAGCTTTGGTTGTTACTAACCACGGACCGCCGCCTGGTAAGTTACTAAAGTTAGCACGATAGTTACGCATAAATACCGGGCTGAATGTTCTGCTAGGATTAGCTAGGTAAGCATCAGCAGCAGTATAAAAATCTTGTAAGCTATTGAAGGTATAAATACCATTGATCAACGGAGTGAATCCGTTTGTGAAAGTGAAGCTTTCGAAAGAAAGACCAGCAGTGATGGTATGTTTACCTTGATAAACAGTAAGATTATCGCTGAACTGCCATGTATCAGTATTCAATAAGTTATTTGGTGTGAAGGGATCATTACCAAATGAAATATAGTTTACGCTCTGGGTAGTTTGTGTAGTGGTACTGGAAGCACTTGTTGGCGTTTGTGTAAGTGGGTTAGAATTATCTTGGATATCTACCATTGGGAAATTACCCCCTTTCAGACCTCGAAAATCTCTATTAGCAGTGTATCCAAATGTCAACTCATTACTTACTTTGTTACTGAAACGGCTGTTCAACTGACCAATAACACCATAAATATTATTGTTGATTTCATATGCAGAGTTTGAGAATGGTAAGGCAAGGGCATTAGGACCTCTGCTACCATTGGTTGTATTACTACTACTTACGCCAACATCTCTCTTAGATAATAACAAGTTACCGCGTACGCTTAGTTTATGTTTATCGTTGATATTCCAATCGAAACGAGCAACAGCTTTATCACTCTTTGTTACAAAAGGATAACCTTGATAACTTCCCGGATCATAATTAAA
>JAIEQT010000053.1 GCA_019747455.1 Chitinophagaceae bacterium
CCTGCTGCTAAATCGGCTTCGATAATTTCTTCAATAAAATTCAAACTCTTTTCTTCGCTCATTCCTTATTTTTTGGCGTGGCAAAGGTACGAACAAGTTTTACTCAATAGGTTTGAACGCTTGAATAAAAGCAACAGATTCCTTCATATCGGTGTGTAAAACACGGTCTACCTCTGTAAAACTTACTTTTTGGCGGTAAGCTGCCAACATCTCTTCAATAATAGGCGAACTTTGTAATGGCCGTCTGAACGCCAATGCCTGAGCAGCACTCATCAATTCTATGGCCAGTACTTTTTCTACATTCTCAATAACGCGTAAGCATTTAGTTGCTGCATTGGCTCCCATGCTTACATGATCTTCCTGATTATTGCTTGAGGAAATACTATCTACCGAAGCGGGTGTACAAAGTTGTTTATTCTCACTAACAATACCTGCTGCAGTGTATTGGGGTATCATAAAGCCGGAATGCAAACCAGGATTATTTACCAGAAATAGTGGCAAACCACGTTGACCTGATATCAATTGGTAGGTTCTTCGCTCGGCAATATTGGCAATTTCACTCATGGCAATGGCTAAATAATCGAGCGCTATTGCCAAGGGCTGTCCATGAAAATTACCCCCACTAACGATCATATCTTCTTCCGGAAATATATTGGGATTGTCTGTAACAGCATTAATTTCTTGCATAAACACTTCCAATACATGAGCAAAAGCACCTCTGCTGGCGCCATGTACCTGAGGAATACATCTGAAGGAATAGGGATCCTGCACCTGCTCTTTAGGCGTAGTTGCTATGGCGCTATCTTTCAGGTATTTACGCATATTAGCTGCAACAGTTACTTGTCCGGCATGCGAACGAATAGCATGTATATGCTCATTAAAAGGCTCCGTAATACAGTAAAAGGCATCGAAAGAAACAGCTGCAATGAGATCTGCGATCTCCAATAAGTGCTCTGCTTTTTTCAAGCAATACATTCCATAGGCACTCATGAACTGTGTACCGTTGATTAGAGCTAATCCTTCTTTGCTTTGTAAGGCAATTGGTTGCCAGTTCATGGCTTGTAAAGCTATTTCACTAGCCATTTTCTCTCCTTTCACCCTCACTTCTCCTAGTCCGAGTAACGGCAGGCTTAAATGACTTAAGGGCGCCAAATCGCCCGATGCGCCTAAAGATCCTTGTGTATAGATAACCGGTAATACGTCGTTATTATACATATCCATCAACCGTATTACAGTAGCTATTTGCACACCACTATAGCCATAGCTCAAAGACTTAATTTTGAGCATCAACATCAACTTTACGATTGCGCTAGGTACTTCTTCGCCCATACCACAGGCATGAGAAACCAATAAATTATATTGTAATTGCTCAATCTGCGAATCATCGATCTTCACATTCTGTAAAAATCCAAACCCGGTATTTACACCATAAAATAAGGCATCTGCGTTCGATTGTTTTTGGTTTAAATAATCGCGACAGGCCAATATTCTTTCATGGGCATCGAATGTGATAGAAACAAGTTGATCGTAATCCAGAAGATTCTTCACCTGTTGAAAATGCAACCATTTACGATCGAGCGGCAAGTAATTATAACTCATTGGGGCAATCCTTTGCTGCAAAGTAAAGGATTTCTCAGGGGTTGAAATAGCTTGGAAAACTGCATTATTTTCCCTTACTTTGCGCCTCTGAATTATGGTTCGGTAGCTCAGCTGGATAGAGCAACTGCCTTCTAAGCAGTAGGTCATTGGTTCGAATCCAATCCGAATCACTAAGTGAAATCAATATAGGTTTCACTTTTTTTATGTTTGTATGGATGTAAAAATTGAACAAAGCTGGAAAAAAGTATTAGCAGAAGAATTTGCTAAACCTTATTTTGAGCAAATCGTCTATCATCTAAAAACAGAACGCGCAGCTGGGAGAATAATCTATCCGTCGGGAAGCTTGATTTTCAACGCTTTTGAGCATACTACTTTTGATAAATTAAAAGTTGTGATTTTGGGTCAGGATCCCTATCATGGTCCTTCACAGGCACATGGTTTATCCTTTTCTGTTCCTGATGGTATTGCTATACCCCCATCCTTGGGAAATATATACAAGGAATTGAAAAATGATATTGGTATGCCTATTCCCCAATCAGGAAATCTAAGTGCATGGGCTCATCAAGGGGTTTTACTACTGAATGCCGTACTAAGTGTTCGCGCCAACGAACCGGCCAGTCATGCCAAAATTGGCTGGATGAATTTTACCGATGCCGTTATCCAAAAAATATCGACCGAAAAAAAAGGTATCATTTTTTTATTATGGGGTAAATTTGCACAAGAGAAAGCCGCGTTAATTGATGTAACAAAGCATCATATTCTTACAGCAGCACATCCCTCTCCTTTTAGTGCCGATAAAGGTTTTTTTGGATGTAAGCATTTCAGTAAAACAAATGCATTATTGGTGCAACAGGGAAAAGACCCTATAAACTGGATATTATCATGACATTCATAAAAAATATTTTTGCCAGGATATGGGCCTTATGGGGGATCATTAGCTTCATCACCACTTTTCTTATTTTTTTAATCCCCTCTTATATCACATCCTTTTTTAAAGATCCGAAAGGCATATCATACTTTATTGGCATTGCAAAAATTTGGATGCGGGTATGGTTAACACTCGTTGGTTGTCCGGTTAATGTTCGCGGAACCGAGCATTTTGAAGCCGGTAAAACCTATATTGTAACTTGCAATCACAATGCCTTATTAGACGTTCCCTTGTCCTCCCCTTTTATTCCGGGTGCAAACCAAACTATTGCTAAAAAGTCTTTTGTAAAAATTCCTTTATTCGGCTGGTACTATAAACGGGGTTCTGTTATTGTGGATAGAAAAAGCGATGCTAGCAGAAGAAAAAGCTTTGAGGGTATGAAAGCGCCTTTGGATAATGGCATGCATATGTGCATTTATCCTGAAGGAACCAGAAACAGAACGGGGAAACCGCTCAAACCATTTTACGACGGTGCTTTTAAACTGGCTGTGGATACAAAACATGATATCATTCCGGCTGTAATTTTTAATACTGCCAAAGCATTACCCGCCCACAAGTTTTTCTATTTTTTACCTGTTCGGTTAAAAATTCATTTCTTGGCCCCCGTTGCTTCTGCCGGGTTAACTGCAGAGGCATTGAAAGACAAAGTATATCAGATTATGTATGATTACTATGTAGCTAATCAATAATTATAAGCTAGAGAATGTTCGGCTCCTATTTATTCGGAGATCACGTAATATGCCCGATTTAGGATTAATCGTGATATTAAAAGAACGGAATAATCCGATCGGGGTAATATTAATGGATAGTTGCCAACAGTGCATTTCTCGTGTAATAAAAGTGCTTAACTGCTGTAAACTTTTTCTCGTAATATCATAATACCCGGTTGCCCCAACCTTCCATTTATCTGTTAAACTGAAATCACCATTAAAGTTTACGGATGAAAAAGTTTCTGTTACAAACCCAGAAAAATCGCTCTTTAATCTTCTGGTAAAATTGAGAGAATAAGAAAGCGTAATATTCCATGGAATGTTAAAGTCGGTAAACTCTGCCGGGTTAGCTCTTGCAAATTGTAATTGTCTTTGTCGCTCATCTGGTGTTAGGAAAGGATCTATAGGTATTGATTTATCTCTTTCTTTCTCTGTTTTTCCATCTTTCGATTTACTCTTGAAAGAGGTTGATATAGCAATATTACCTCCTGTAATTCTCCCAAACTTAAAGTGTCCGGGATCAAAGAAAATCTGATTTATCTGATACCCGGCCGAATCTAATTTGTATGGATTTAAGATGGCTCCTGCTGTAATATTTACTTTTTCGAATAGCGTACTTCTTGCATACAAATTAAATTGACCTAACTTAAAGCTATCCGCCAAAAAATTATACGAAGAGTTGAATCCAAATCCATCAATCAGTTTTATTTTCTTTCCCTTTTTATCAGCACTATCCTGGGTATTCTTCATTTTCATTTCCAATAAATTATCTACCCCAAAACTGATACCTCCAAAAGCACCTTCCCCAAAGGAACCGATAACACCACCTTGAAACTGAGAGAACCGTAATACCCTACCGGTAGTGTCTACCTGGGTTGAATAATGGTATTTTCTACCAAAATCAGGTTGATAATTAAAGGAAATAGTGGGACGAATTTCATGACGAATAGCTAAGATCTTGCTGGATGGTCCGAAAGTGTATGTACCAAAAATTCTAGTATTCGCAGAGATCCCAAAGCCCATTTGACGAGCTGTATAAAAGCCTCTTTGCTTCACCGTATCCACTCTTTTTTTGGTAGGATCCCAACTTAAAAATGTTCTTTGTCCGTACCATCTTTCTTCATAAGATACAGATGGGGCAATGGTTATAGGTCCCAAAGAAGGTAGCGATAACGTAATAGGAATATTATGAGAAGCGCCATATTGTGCTGTATCCAATAGCTTTCTCAGGTTGAAAGCTGTGTCATAA
>JAIEQT010000189.1 GCA_019747455.1 Chitinophagaceae bacterium
TATGCTGAATTATTCCGCCAACAGCGAGAAGAATAGCCGAAATTTTGTGGATTGATAAACAATCCTATATTTGTAGCAGTTAACAAAGTTTTAACCAAAATTTTTAATTGTGGCGTACGAGAACAACGACAAGAAAATGGAAAGTGTTTACAGCAACAGAATCAGAGCTGGAAAAAGGAGAACCTACTTCTTTGATGTAAGGGCTACCCGCGGCAACGATTATTACTTAACCATTACAGAAAGCCGTAAGCGCTTTGATAACAATGGATACGACAGGCATAAAATCTTCCTCTATAAAGAAGATTTTAACAAGTTCATTAAAGCGCTTGGAGAGGCGGTTGATTATGTTAAAACAGAATTAATGCCTGATTTTGATTTCGATGCCTTTAACCACGAGTATAATGATGCTGAAGAAGGTCATGAATCTGATGTATCAGAAGAAACTACTTCTACACCCGTTGCGGCAACACCTGCCCCAGCACCGGAAGCCGCTGTAAATACGCCGATAGTGAATGATACCGCTACTGAAGAAGTAGATAAGTGGTAGTTCATCTGCAAACAAAACTTACTGCAAATAAAAAACCCCTCACTATTAAGTTGAGGGGTTTTCTTTATATCTAGTTTTCTATTTCTTCGTTTCAGAGATATTGATATTTACCTTTTGATTTCCGGCTTCTTTAAAATATTTCTCATATTTCTTGAAGACCTCATCCGTTTGTGCTTGTCCATTAATGATGATTTTACCATCTTTAATTTCGATAGAAGTATTATTAGGATCAGAAACCAAGCCATCTGCTTTTAAAGCATCAGCTAAACTTTTCAATTCAGTGTCGGTACCGGAAATAGTAAGAGAAGTAGCAGCAGTATCGTTTTTTGCATCACCTACTTTTATCTCAATTTTCTTCTCTATTAAGCCATTACCAGCTTCAGTTTTATGAACTTGCGCCAATGTTGGAGCAACAACCAAAGAAACGATAGACATTAATTTGATCAGGATATTCATAGAAGGGCCAGAAGTATCTTTAAAAGGATCTCCCACGGTATCACCGGTTACAGAGGCTTTGTGTGGCTCTGATTTTTTGTAATAGATTTCGCCGTTTATTTCTACGCCTTTTTCAAAAGATTTCTTTGCGTTATCCCAAGCACCACCGGCATTGTTTTGGAACATACCCATCAACACACCACTAACAGTAGCACCGGCTAAGAAACCGCCCAATGCTTCCGGACCTAATAAAAATCCAATGATAAGTGGAGAAACGATAGCTATAGCGCCTGGTAACATCATTTTTTTGATAGAAGCTTCGGTAGAAATAGCCACACATTTATCGTATTCAGGTTTACCGGTACCTTCCATAATACCGGCAATAGTGCGGAATTGGCGGCGCACTTCTTCCACCATGGCCATAGCCGCTTCACCTACGGCACGGATAGCTAATGAGGAGAAAATAAAAGGAATCATGCCACCTACAAATAAAGATGCCAATACTTTCGCTTTATAAATATCAATACCTTTAATTCCTGCTACTCCAACAAAAGCAGCAAATAATGCTAAAGAAGTTAGCGCAGCAGAAGCAATAGCAAAGCCTTTACCCGTAGCGGCTGTAGTATTACCAACAGCATCCAATACGTCTGTTTTTTCCCGCACTTCTTTTGGTAATTCGCTCATTTCAGCAATACCACCTGCATTATCGGCGATAGGGCCAAATGCATCAATAGCTAATTGCATAGCAGTTGTTGCCATCATACCTGCAGCAGCAATAGCTACGCCATATAATCCGGCACATTCATAAGAACCCCAAATACCACCGGCCAATACAAGAATTGGTAAAAAAGTAGATTCCATACCTACTGCTAAACCACCGATTACGTTAGTAGCGTGGCCTGTAGAAGATTGGCGGATAATGCTCATCACGGGGCGTTTGCCCATAGCGGTATAGTATTCTGTAATGATACTCATTAAGGTCCCCACTACTAAGCCCACTACAATGGCTCCAAATACACCATTACGGGTGAATTCGCTATCGCGAAGCATCATGGTTTCAGGAAGAATATAGTATACTAAACCGGCGCAAGCGGCGGCTGTTAATATAATAGAACCCCAGTTACCCATATTCAGGGCCTTCTGTACGGTTGCGGTATTAATACCGGCATTATCGCTAATGCGAACAAAGAAGGTACCGATGATAGAGAAAATAATACCTACACCGGCAATCAACATGGGTAATAAAATAGGAGCAAATCCTCCAGAATTATCTACCGAATGTGTTTCTTGTCCGAGTACCATGGTAGCTAATACGGTAGCTACATAAGAGCCAAATAAATCGGCACCCATACCTGCCACATCACCCACATTATCACCTACGTTATCGGCAATAGTAGCCGGATTTCTGGGATCATCTTCCGGAATACCCGCTTCAACTTTACCTACTAAATCGGCACCCACATCGGCAGCTTTGGTATAGATACCACCACCTACGCGAGCAAATAGTGCAATTGATTCGGCACCTAATGAGAAACCCGTTAATACTTCAATTGTTTTAAGCATTTCGGCGGAATCGGCAGCCGCTTCAGGAGCAAATACTTGTTTCAAAATTAGAAATACAGCACCCAAGCCCAATACCTCTAAGCCCGATACACCCAATCCCATTACGGCACCGCTTGTAAAAGATACATTTAAGGCTTTCGATAAGCTGGTTCTGGCAGCTTGCGCAGTTCTTACATTGGCTTTTGTTGCAATACTCATACCGATATAACCGGCAACAGCACTACAAACAGCACCAAACACAAAAGCAATAGCAATACTCCAATGAGAGTGCGGATTACTATTAGCCATTACACCCAATAATAAGGCAACAATAGCAACAAAATAACCGAGTATTTTCCACTCAGCTTTTAAGAAAGCCATGGCGCCTTCAGCAATATAATTACTGATTTCTTTCATACGGTCGTTACCGGCATCCTGCTTGGCAACCCAACCGAACTTCATAAAAGTGTAAATCAATCCCAAAATTCCCATCGCGGGAACGGCATAAAACAATGAATTGTTCATAAGCAATTATTCAAATAATTAATTGGTTCAAGTTTCGCAAAAATAGGGTTAAAACCCTTTGGGTGGCAATAAAACGATGGATTAAAGCTTTTATTATTCCTCAATACCCGTAGTATCGACTCTGCCGGTAAAAACACTGCTCATTTTGCCCGCCGACCAGATATTCCTATTAAATCGATTTCCCAATACGATGATAGTGGCCGTATCGGCTATTAATCTTCTGAAAACAGTGTTATTGCCGTGCCACCAGCCATTATGGTAAACTATAGTAGGGTTGGGCGGATCTACCACCAAATGCCAGCCAAGCCCATAATTACGGATTCCACGGGTTTCATTGCTCAAGGGCTCAATAGACAGCGCAAAGGTTTCTGGTTTTATAAAACTACCCTGATAAAGGGCACGATCCCATATAAGCAGGTCTCTCACCGTACTGTACACGTTTTTATCACCGTATACACAATCTAATTTCTCGAGTTTAAACGGTGATTTATTATAATTATAGGAGGGTATATAATTCGCTGTATCTTTTACAGAGAAAACATAACTATGCTGCATGCCTAGCGGTGTAAAAACACTGTCTTTCAGATATTGCGGATAGGTTTGTCCGGTTATTTTTTCGATAATTAATGCCAACAGTGCATAGTTGGTATTACAATAATGATACCTTCTATTGGGTTGCGATTCAAGTGGGGGTTGTATCTGATTAAGATACTTTAGCACATCTGCATTTGTACTCAATCCGGTTACAGCGATCGGATCGGTAATATACGTTGTACGCTTGATCCACTTGCCCCTACGGTTTTTCTTTCGGGTTACGATGGCTCTGGTACCCGACATAAAATGGTCATATTTGGGCAATCCGCTTCTATGCGAAAGTAAATTTTTTACGGTAATAGTGGTATATGGAAACCCAGTCAAATACTTGTATACCGGATCTTCCAGATCAATTCTTCCTTGCTCCATGAGGCGTAAGATTGTCATGGCAGTGAATGTTTTTGAAATGGATGCCAAATGAAAGGGAGTAGTTGGTGTGATGGGTTCTTTCGTTTTAAAATTGATATCTCCCCGGTAATCTTCAAATACAATTTCTCCATTTTTGGCAAATAAAATGGCTCCGTTAAAACCGGTTCTTAGCAATTGCTTTTCGTAAAGCGGACGAATAGCATCTGCATAATAGGCTTTGGCTTTTTCAGTTAATCCGCTAAATTCAACTTTTTGAATGGTGATAGCGGTATCGGGTTGCTTGGGGGAAGAAGCACCACAGGCCGTTAAGAAAAACGATAGTACGGGAATAATCATCGAACGCTGCATTAATCTTACATTATGAGAAACAACAAAGATAACAGCAGCTAATAGGATAGCCAACCTTCGTGGAAAACTAAGCAAAGGTTGTGAATACAATAAACACTTAATTTGCAAGTATGAGCAAAGAGGCAATTACCAGT
>JAIEQT010000299.1 GCA_019747455.1 Chitinophagaceae bacterium
ACCAGTCGGCCGTAATTGCCAAGGAACAACAATTAGTACAAAACGATGCAGGCACACTCAATCAAAGCGCAAGCATCATAGCAAAGCAAAAAGAATTAGTAGAAATAGAGAAGAGTAGAAAAGACATTGTTCAAAATTTTAAGACAGCATTGTTCAATACCAAAACAGCTATCGCCGATTGGAAGAACAAGTACCTTATTATCGCTGCAGAAACGGGGAAGGTGCAGTTCTCATCTTATTTTCAGGAGAACAGTTGGATAAAAATGGGGCAGGAGCTTTTTTATATTGTACCCGAGCAGCCGATGTTATTTGCCGAAGTAGCAGCGTCTCAACAAAACTTTGGTAAGATACAAAAGGGACAGAAAGTAAATATCGCATTGAATGGATTTCCGAGAACAGAATTTGGAGTGTTAAAAGGTACGGTTGAATTTATACCATCTGTACCCTATAAAGACACAGCGTATTTGTTAAAAGTACAATTAACGAAAGGCTTAATTACCAATTACAACAAACAACTCCATTTTACCAACAACCTAACCGGCACCGCCGAAATCATTACCGCCGATGCCTCCTTGGCTGAACGGTTGGTATATCAGTGGAAGGGGTTGTTTGCAAGGTAAAGGGGGTACAAAATTATACCCTGTCATTTTTTTTAGTTTGATTTTTTTAATCGAATTTGCTATGTAACAGAGCTATGCAAAATTCAGTCAGGAATTTCTTTATGATTAGCTTCCATAAAGAAAGCTTGGGAAGCTACATCTAAACCGATGCCAAGCGGTCAATGAACTGTATTCGCAAGAAAAAGCTCATAATCTAAAACATAAAATATGAAAGAAAGATTCATTCATTTAGGAAGGTATTTGGAACGAGTACAAATGAAATCTATCGTAGGAGCGGAAAGAACAGGTGAAGAGCCTGCCGACTGTGAAAGCTCATGCTTAGCTGATCGGGATTGCCCACAAGATAGAACATGTAAGTCGGCTGTTTGTGCCTCAGATCCTAAAAAAGATTACAAAGCCTGTTTCAGGTATTAAAAAATAAGATAGCTTCAACGTTTGTTGGGGTTATCTTTTATTTAATTTTATATGAGGCTTTATCTCGTGCTTCTTTTACTTTTTCCATCTATTCTTTTTTGTCAAAAAAAAAGAATAGAGACTATTTTTAGAGTCATACATTTCAATAATGAAATCGAATTAGAAGATAAATCGGAATTAGAAACAATTGCGCTGCCTAATATACAAATGCTTTTTGTGCCAGACTCTGCGAAGTACAAGGCATTAACTTTTACTAAGAATGCTGCTAACTATTACCGATTAGGGCGAAATATACTGTACTTATCCCCCGGAGATAGTTTGGTAGCAGATATTGATTACAATAACCCATTAACAGCAAAATTTAGCGGAACGCATGCCGTTGAGAATGAATATTTACGGTCAACGCCTTATCCTAAAGCAGGTTCTTTTCTGGATGCGGGAGATGAAATAAAAGCTACTATAGATGAAACTATTTTTGCAATCATTCTTAAATCGGAACAACGTGCTAATAAGTTAGATAGCGTCAAGCATCGTGTTGATAACCACTTCTATACGTTAGAGAAGGCAAGAATTCGGGCGGATATCATCAATAGTTTGAATCATATCTTTGATTACTATGTTTACATCAATAAAATTGGCACAGATAGCTTAGATGAAGTAAAAAAAGCCATACAAAAAGGAATTGAACCGTACTTAAAAAAATACTGTGCAAATTTCTTAAACTCAGATTATTTGAAACTAGTAGTGTATAGAGATGTATTAGCTACGATTATCCAATATCAACCCGTTAATACAAAAACGCCTCAGAAAATACTTGATTGGATTGTTGCAAAAAATATTAAAGCGAAGCTTCAAAATCTGAATAATAAAACAGAGATGCTGCAACTTGAGGAGGAAACGAAAAGTATTAAGGATATTATATATAGAGCAGCGATTTTGAATACGATAGGAACTTATAGTAAGCTAACTGCCGGTGATTCTGCTGTTGATTTTATGTTAACTGATACTAAAGGAAATACCATTGAATTGTCTGCCTACAAAAACAAAGTAATCTACTTGAGTTTATGGGCAACATGGTGTGGGCCCTGTATTGCGAAAATGCCTTTATTAAATCAACTGAAAGCAAAGTATAAAGAGCGAAATGATATCGTTATATTATCTGTTTCGATTGATGATAATACGCTTCTTTGGAGTGAATTTATTGCTAAAAATTACCCTCAACTAAACGAATATATAGTAAATAGAACAAAGCTTTCTGCATACAATGTATTATCGGTTCCACGCGCCATTATTATTGATAAGAATTTTACAATAATTGAATTGCATGCAGGAGGCCCCGAGTCTAAAAAGTTAGAACAACAATTACTCGATTTGGTGAATAAAGAATAAGATTTACTCAATAAAACAAAACCCATCTCCATCAAACAATCCTTTATCACTTATTTTGATATATGGTATCACTAATAAAGCCATAAAGCTCAAAGTCATATAAGGAGCTGAAAGGGTTGAACCCATTGTTTTTGCGAATGCATCTATTTTTGTGTAGGCTTCCGCCACTGCATATCCATCATCGGTACTCATGAGTCCGGCAACAGGTAATGGTAATGTAATAGTTTCTGAATTTGATACTGCACTCACGCCTCCTTTTACTTCTATTAGTAAATTGATAGCTTTAGCTAGTGATTCATCATCTACACCCACTGCTACAATATTATGACTGTCGTGCGCTACAGTAGATGCGATAGCACCTTCCTGCAATCCCATGTTTTTAATAAAGGCCTTAGCAATAGGGGCATTATGATAGCGGTTCACCACTACTATTTTCAATATATCTTTTTGGGTATCCGATATCCATTCTTTATGCTTTGCGGTGCCGGTAAGCCAAAGCTTATTCGTAATTAGCTGTCCATCGAGTGCTTCCATAACAGCTATTTTTCCATCTTTTATTGGATATTCATTTTGAAGAATAGCTAATTGAGATGCATTTACCGGCTGGCAGTTGAAAGCATTCATGATAGTAGCGGGTACTGATGGAATAAATGATCGACCATTCTCGGCAACTAATAATCCATCGATATAAGTTTGTAATACCGCGAAGTTTTCCAAATCTTTTATCAGAATACAATCTGCTGCATCACCCTCCTTTAATAAACCAACATCAAGCTTATAATGCTTTACAGGGTTTATGCAAGCGGCTTTCAATACGTTGAATACATCGATACCTTTTGCTACTGCTCTGGCACAAAGCTGATTAATATGTCCGTCTACTAAACTATCAGGGTGTTTGTCATCACTACATAGCATGATATCATTGGGATGATCATCTATCAATTCATATAAGGCTTCAAAGTTTTTGGCAGCACTTCCTTCTCTGATAATAATTTTCATACCATGTGTTAGCTTATCTAATGCTTCTTCTATGGTAAAGCACTCATGATCTGTTGAAATGCCAGATTCAATATATGCTTGTGCATCTGTGCCTCTTAAACCCGGCGCATGTCCATCCACGGGCTTACCATATTGATGTGCTGCTGCAATTTTTTGCATCACTTCCGGGTCTTTGTGTAATACCCCCGGGAAATTCATCATTTCACTGAGATATTTTATATCCGGTAAAGACAATAATTCGGTAACGGCATTAACATCTAATGATGCACCTGCTGTTTCAAAAACAGTAGCTGGTACACAGCTAGGTGCGCCAAAATTAAATTTGAAAGGCGTTTGCTTGCCGTTTTCAATCATATAGTGAACACCAGCTATACCACACACATTGGCAATTTCATGTGGGTCACTGATAGTGGCAACTGTGCCATGTACAACAGCTAATCGGGCAAACTCGCTCGGAACAAGCATACTGCTTTCAATATGTATATGGCTATCTATGAAGCCAGGAAGAATATAAGGGAGCGTTTTATTTTCTTCCCCTTTTATGGTAATCTGTTTTATTTTTCTGTTTTCAATCGTTATGGTAGCCTCTTGTATGTTGCGTTGAAGAATATTTACCAGATTGGCTGTGATGGAAAAATGATTGCTGTTCATAAACTAATAAAAATCTAAATTACAGAAACTAAACGGTTATCATTTTTTTACGTAGTATCTTTAATTTTTAATCTGCGTATGAAAAAAAGTATCACCTTAATATTCGCTTGTCTCTTTTTTTATAGTCTGTTTGCCCAAACTGCCGATGAAGTGGTTACACAGTATATTGCTGCCGCGGGTGGTAAAGAAAAACTAAATGCGATAAAGCAGGTTGAAGTAATGGGAACCCTAAAACTGGGAGTAATGGGGCAGTCCATTGAATTGCCGGTTACTGAAGTGAGAGAAAAAAACAAATTATTCCGCCGACAATTAGGGGGTATCATGGGTATGGGCGATACATATACCCTCATAACAGATACGGGAGGATATGTTTTCATTCCGTCTGTGCGTGGCTTTGGCGATATGCCCGGAACCGCTGCTAGCTTAACAAAACTTACCCCTGCTGAACT
>JAIEQT010000647.1 GCA_019747455.1 Chitinophagaceae bacterium
GCTCTTCCGATCTCTGATCATTACCCCTGAAAGTTTACATCTACTACTTACACAAAAAAATCATGCTTCCATATTTGAAAACTTACAAATAATTGCTGTTGACGAATGGCATGAATTACTCGGTAGCAAACGAGGCGTACAAACAGAGCTTGCGATTGCGCATATTATAAGTGCAAAGTGTTTAGTGGATAGTGAGCAGTTAGAAGAAAAACTTAACTATCCACTCCCCACTATACACTATTCGGTACCCACTTTGCAAGTTTGGGGTATCAGTGCCACTATTGGCAATTTGGAAGAAGCGCTCGATGTGTTGATGTGTCCATTGCAAGAGAAA
Organism: Chitinophagaceae bacterium; assembly: GCA_019747455.1. GTDB lineage: Bacteria > Bacteroidota > Bacteroidia > Chitinophagales > Chitinophagaceae > Sediminibacterium. Next base: position 335 of record JAIEQT010000647.1, read on the forward strand.
GGCACAATCATAAAAGCGCATATTGATAAAGCAATTGAAGTACATACCATCATTCCCGAAGAAATAGAAAAATATCCTTGGGCTGGGCATTTAGGTATAAAACTCGCACATATGCTTGTGCCGATTATTGAAAAAAGTAAAACCAGTTTAATTTTTATCAATACAAGAGGCATGAGTGAAACATGGTATCAAACCTTACTAACGATTGCACCACAGTTGGCGGGAGCTATAGCCCTACATCATGGAAGTATTGAACAAGAACTTAGGCTTTGGGTAGAGGAAGCCTTGCATACAGAGAAATTAAAAGCGGTTGTTTGCACGGCCAGCCTCGATTTAGGAGTTGATTTTCGTCCGGTTGATACCGTTATCCAAGTAGGCTCCCCCAAAGGTGTTGCGCGATTTTTACAAAGAGCTGGTCGCAGCGGACATAGACCGGGAGAAACTAGTAAAATTTATTTTCTTCCTACACATAGTTTGGAAATTGTGGAAGCTGCCGCTTTGAAAGATGCTATTGCGCAGAAAAATATTGAAAGCAAAGACCCCATACTATTATGTTATGATGTGCTGCTACAATTTATGTGTACTCTTGCTATAGGTGATGGTTTCATTCCACAGGAATTATGGCAACAAGTGAAAAGAACTTATTGCTTTGCCGATATGCAAGAAAGCGAATGGCAGGAATTATTACATCATCTCGTAAATGGAGGCAACGCATTAGCTCAATACGATGAATATAAAAAAATTGATATTGAAGAGGGTGTTTATAAAATAAAGAGTAGAAAAATAGCCATGCGTCATCGCATGCATATAGGTACAATAGTGAGTGATGCTATGTTGAAAGTGAAATTTATGAGCGGAGGCTATGTGGGTGTAATTGAAGAATACTTTATCAGCAGGCTGGAACCGGGAGATGTGTTTACGTTAGCCGGCAGGAATCTAGAATTGATCATGATAAAGGAGATGACGGTACTGGTTAAAAAATCGACCGCTAAAAAATCAATTGTGCCTTCATGGATGGGTGGAAGAATGAGTTTAACAGCTAATCTTGGTGAAGTATTAAGGGATACTTTCAGTAAAGCCCTGAGCCCCAATGTAGGTTATGAATTAGCTAGTTTAGAGCCTTTATTTGTATTACAACAACAATTATCGCATATTCCGCAACCGCAGGAATTACTGATAGAGCAGATTGTTGAAAAAGATGGTTATCATTTATTGGTATATCCTTTTGAAGGCCGACAAGTACATGAAGCACTCAGTGCTATCCTTGCTTATAGAATCGGACAAATAACACCTATCAGTTTCTCAATTTCTATGAACGATTATGGTTTCGAATTATTAAGCGACCAACCTATTCCCGTTGATGATGCCAATGCATATGATCTATTCAGTGAGGAAAATTTATTGGTAGATATTCAACGTAGTATCAATAAAAGTGAAATGGCTAAACGAAAATTTCGAGATATTGCCGTTATTGGCGGATTGATATTTCAAGGGTTTCCGGGTGAACAAAAAAAAGCTCGTCATTTACAATCTTCCGCTTCATTATTGTTCAAAGTTTTTGAGGAATATGACCCTAATAATATTTTATTAAGACAAGCGTATAATGAAGTATTATTACAACAAATGGAAGAAGTAAGGCTTCGGCAGGCTTTGCAGCGTATCGCTAAAAGCAAGATCGTAATTCAATTTCCTGAAAAACTTACACCACTCTCTTTTCCAATTATAGTAGATGGACTGAATAGAAATAATTTATCTTCGGAAAAGTTAGAAGATCGCATTCAAAAAATGCAACAGCAGTTAGCTAATTTATAAGTTGCCGACTATCTTTGCCGCCCATGCAAGCACCCATTTTACATACTATACAAGATCAGCAAATTTGGTTATCGGCAGCCAGGGTAATGTATTGGGAGAACAAAAAAATATTGATCGTATCGGATACTCATTTTGGCAAAACCGGTCATTTTAGAAAAAATGGAATTGTTGTACCGCAAAATGTATATAAGGAAGACTTACAAAGATTCTTTGACCAGTACAATCAGTTTAAACCAGCAGAGATTCTTGTAATAGGAGATTTTTTTCATAGTAGCGCTAATAAAGAGTTGGATTTATTTATCAAATGGCGAAAAGATATTGATCAGCTTCCCATTACATTGGTTCGGGGTAATCATGATATCTTAAAAGATACATGGTATCAAGAAGCCAATATTCGGATCGTTGATGGAATCTATACTGTAGATAATTTTAGTTTTGTACATGATCCATCGGCAATTGATGATAATGGTCAGTACTATTTCTGCGGCCACGTACATCCGGGAATAGTTATGCGGAATGGGGTTTGCCAGTCCTTATCTTTTCCTTGTTTTTTCTTTGATCAACAGAAATGTATTCTACCTGCTTTCAGTAAGTTTAGTGGGTTGAAAATGATGAGACCTAAAAAAAGTGACAATGTATTTGTGATTACGGATACACATGTAATTAAAGCTTGAGTATGGTAAAGATTGCCTTTGATCCTATTTATGCGCATCCGTTACCGGAGGGACATCGTTTTCCGATGTTAAAATACGAATTGATTCCTGAGCAATTATTACATGAAGGAACAGTGGTTGCCGAGCAATTCTTTTCACCATTACCATGCAAAGAAGAAGTTATTTTATTGACGCATGATTATCATTACTATCGAAAATTAATAGACCAGCAGTTAGGCGCTGCGGAGCAGCGCCGCATTGGGTTTCCACAATCACCTGCCCTTACGGAAAGAGAACTTATTATTACACAGGGCACTATTGATTGTTGCTTTTACGCCATGAAGAACGGCGTTGCATTAAATATTGCCGGTGGTACACACCATGCTTTTGCAGATAGAGGAGAAGGATTTTGTTTATTAAATGATATGGCAGTTGCCGCCAATTATTTATTGTATCATCAACTGGCAAAAAAAATTCTAATCATTGATTTAGATGTTCATCAAGGTAATGGTACCGCTAAACTTTTTGAAAACGAACCGCGTGTATTTACGTTTAGTATGCATGGTGCGCATAATTATCCATTTCATAAAGAGCATTCCGATTTAGATATCGGATTAAAAGACGGAACTGATGGGAATACCTATTTGGCGCTACTACAAAAGCGCTTACCTGAAATCATACACAAACACCAACCCGATTTTGCTTTTTATTTATCGGGGGTTGATGTATTGGCTACCGATAAATTTGGAAAACTAAAATTATCAATAAGCGAATGCGCTGAGAGAGACCGGTATGTATTTGAACAGTTGAAGCAACATAATATTCCAGTAACCGTAGCTATGGGTGGTGGCTATTCACCTGATATCCGAGATATAGTTGAAGCGCATTGCAATACATTCCGAATAGCGCAATCGCTATATGGCAGTTAGGTCTTTCTTCATTAGCAGCTCTTCAAAAATAACTCCGCAATATGTTGGATAAATTTTTTTTATAGGAAGCCAACCCTGCTTTTCATAAAAAGAAATACTTATGGGCGAAGATGCCAACTGGATATTTATGTATCCCTTTTGCTGCGCAAAGTTTTCAATATAGTTTAGCAAAATTTTCCCGATTCCTCTTCCTAAATAACTAACCTTGGTATAAAAGCCTATCACCATATTATCTTCTAATCCAATCATACCAACGATCTCATCGTCTATCATAGCACAAAAGAAATCAGCGCTAGTCATTTTTTCTTCAAGTGCTTTTTCCGTGTAGTAAGAAAGAAAGGCTTGCATTTGGGTTTCTGAATAAACCGTTGCTAAGGTATGTTGCGCATTCTCAGTAATCAAAGCACTAGCTTCCGGGATATCTGTTGATATGAGTTCTCGAATAAAAAACGGAGCTTCCATCTATTTCTCCCCCACCCTAATTTTTGGTTCATGCCGAATCGGGAAATTACAAGAATTAGCTATAAAGCAATACTCATGGGCTTTTTCGTGCAAATGATTCGCTACATCCATCTGATCTAAATTAGTAATAGAAACCACAGGACGTAATATAACCTCAGTAAACTTTCCACTACCATCGGCATGTTCTATCATAGTACCAATAGCATTATCTGTATACGCTGTTACAATAATTCCATTCTCGGAACAAAAATGCAGGTACCAAAGCATATGACAGGAAGAAATAGAAGCAACCAGCATTTCTTCCGGATTGTATTTTGTAGCATCACCCCTAAATGCAGGATCTGATGAACCTTCA
>JAIEQT010000279.1 GCA_019747455.1 Chitinophagaceae bacterium
GATCGTTCCGAAGATTTGAAACCGCAACCACATTCACCCTCTTTCCATAGCGATGCTATTTGTTATAATGCCTGTAAAATTGCGGAGGATGTAACGGCCAAAGCACTTGTAGGTATGACACAAAGTGGATATACGGCCTTCATGTTAAGTAGCTATCGCCCCTCCTCTCCTCTTTATATTTTTACTAAAGAAAAAACATTGGTTAACCAATTGAGTTTAAGCTGGGGCGTAAGAGCTTTTTATTATTCTGAAGAAGATAGCTTGGATGATATTGTTCAAGATCAAATTGATATTTTGAAAGAACGCGGTTTTTTATTATCAGGAGATGTAGTAGTAAGTACGGGAAGCACACCTGTTGATTTACACCTACCTACCAATTTGATCAAACTCACAAAAGTGAACTAAACAAATAATACAACTGAATAAAAAGATTCCTCTATACGGGGAATCTTTTTTATTTTACCAACCTAATGAATGCAACTATGAAAAAAATAAGTCTTTTTTGTTTGCTTTTTTATGCTATGGAAATAATGGCTCAAAATCAGGTGAATATTATTCCGCAACCCCAAAACATTGAAACCAGACCCGGTAATTTTAACATCACGGCCAAAACAAAAATTAAGATCTTAAGCTCACAGGCTCTTAAGTCGGCTTCTTTTTTTACCGGCTACTTGCAAAATATATATGGTTTAACTATACAAACTATTGCCGATAAAGCCGAGTTGAAATCGCATACCACTGAACAAGTAATTATATTAGGTATCAACAAAAATTTAGCTGCTACAAAAGAGGGATATAGCCTCGATATTACGCCTAACACTATTAATATTGAAGGAATAGATGAGGCGGGTATTTTTTATGCTATTCAAAGTTTAATTCAATTAATACCGGTTGAAAAAAACGATATAGGATCCTTTCCTGTTCCTTGCTTGAAGATTGATGATGCACCCCGCTTTGCCTACAGGGGCATGCACTTAGATGTAAGTCGACATTTCTTTCCTGTTAGCTTTATTAAAAAATATATTGATTTTATTGCCATGCATAAAATGAACCGTTTTCATTGGCATTTAACCGACGATCAAGGATGGCGAATTGAAATTAAAAAATATCCTAAGCTAACATCGGTAGGTGGGTATAGAAATGGTACAACTATTGGTCGATATCCCGGTACCGGAAATACAGGTACAGCATATGGTGGTTTTTATACCCAGGATGAAATAAAAGATATTGTAAAATATGCAAGCGATAGATATGTGGAAGTAATTCCTGAGATTGAATTACCCGGCCATGCTTCTGCAGCCATTGGCGCTTATCCGGAACTAAGTTGCTTCCCGGAAGAATCTACCAAACATCCTGAAAAAGTAGTATGGGCGGGCAGTTCAACAGGCAAACAGGTGCAACAAACCTGGGGTGTTTTTGAAGATGTTTTCGCACCTACTGAAACTACATTCGCATTTCTTGAAAATGTATTTGATGAAGTACTTCCCCTTTTCCCCTCAAAATATATTCATATAGGTGGCGATGAATGTCCTAAAGAATCTTGGAAAAGATCCGCATTTTGTCAACAACTGATCAAAGAAAAAAATTTGAAAGATGAGCATGAGCTACAAAGCTATTTCATCACAAGAATTGAAAAATATATTAATAGTAAAGGAAAACAAATTATAGGTTGGGATGAAATTTTAGAAGGTGGTTTAGCACCTAATGCATTAGTAATGAGTTGGCGAGGTGAGAAAGGAGGTATTGAAGCCGCTAAGCAAAAGCACCAAGTAATTATGACCCCCGGTGAATGGATGTATTTTGATCACAAACAAAAACAAAAAGAAGATTCCGTAACGATCGGCGGTTATACAACTGTACAAAAAGTATATAGCTATGAACCGCTACCCAAACAATTGAATGCAGATGATGTGAAATATGTATTAGGTGCCCAGGCCAATGTGTGGACGGAATACATGACCAATACCAGTAAGGTAGAATACATGATTTTCCCCCGTATGAGCGCTTTAAGTGAAGTGCTCTGGACTAGTAAGGAACAGAGAAACTGGAATCATTTTGAACCCAGGTTGCTACATGCTTTTAAAAGGTACTCCTTTTTAGGCTGGAATTATAGTAAAGCCTATTTTGAAGAACCTATTAAATAATTGCGTTTTTATGCTGTTTTTTGCATGTATAATGCGGCATTTAGCAAAAATCGGTGTATTTTAGTAACTTAATTGCTTAACCATGGTAGATTCATTTGAGAAAATAGATGTAAAGATCTGTACAAATCCAAAAGAGGGTGCTATTTACGCCGCCCAGCAAGTAGCGGCACTTATCCGCGCAAAACAAGCTTCATGGGAAAAATGTGTACTTGGATTAGCAACAGGCTCTACTCCCATTGCTATGTATGCTGAACTAGTACGTATGCATCGGGAAGAAGGATTAAGTTTTAAAAACGTTATTACGTTTAATCTGGATGAATATTATCCAATAGATCGCGATGCCTATCAGAGCTATTGGAGTTTTATGCACAGACATTTATTCAATCATGTTGATATTGACCCCACTAATATTCATTTACCAAATGGTAATGTACCAAAAGAAGAAATGAAGCGTTATTGCGCATCCTACGAAAAAGCAATTGAAGATGCAGGAGGTATTGATTTACAAGTGCTGGGCATCGGACAAAATGGCCATATTGGTTTCAATGAACCCGGCTCCAGCATTCTTTCTAAAACCCGTTTAATTAATCTGGAAAATAGTACCCGTATTGCCAATGCTTATGAATTTCAAAGCTTAAGCAAAGTGCCCCGTTTGGCTGTAACAATGGGTATTAGCACCATATTAAAAGCTAAGAAAATTCTATTAATGGCATGGGGTAACAAAGCTAGTATTGTAGCTAAATCTGTTGAGGGTCATGTAACAGAAACCATTCCTGCAAGTATCTTACAACAACATCCCGATTGTGTATTCGTGATCGATGAATTGGCTTCTGCTGAGCTTACGCGTATTAAATCGCCATGGTTAACGGGTGAATGTATATGGACAGATAAAATGGTGAAAAGAGCTGTGATTAATTTGGCGTTGAAGCTGAATAAATCGGTTTTGAGTTTAACAGAGCATGATTATACAGAAAATGGTTTATCAGATTTGTTGGTAGAAAAGGGAGACGCCTACGAGATCAATTTGCAGGTATATTATATGCTTCGTGATAGTATCACAGGATGGCCCGGCGGTAAGCCCAATGCCATTATCCCAGCCCACCCTGAACGTAGTGAGCCACATCCTAAAAGATGTGTTATTTTCTCTCCTCATCCTGATGATGATATTATAAGCATGGGTGGAACTTTCATGCGTTTACATGATCAAGGTCATGAAGTACATGTGGCTTATCAAACCAGCGGAAATATAGCCGTTACTGATGAATTCGTAACTCGATTTTTAGATTTTGCTGTTGGCTTTGAGGAGATGTTTGATATCGATAGTAGTAAGAGCAGTGAACTCATGGTAAAGGCGAGGGCCTTTTTAGCGGGTAAGAAAAAAGATCAGATGGATACCAGCGAAATACGCGCTATCAAAGGGTTGATTCGCCGCTGCGAAGCTAAGGCAACCTGCAGATATGTAGGTTTAACGGATGATCGGGCTCATTTTATGAATATGCCTTTTTATGAAACCGGCGCCATTGATAAAAAGCCATTGGGAGAAGATGATATTATACTCACGATGGAGCTCTTACAAAAATTAAAGCCACATCAAATTTATTGTGCCGGTGATCTGGCAGATCCGCATGGAACGCATAAGGTTTGCTTAGAAGCTGTATTTGAAGCAATGAGAAGACTAAAAGCAGCGGGTGAACCCTGGGTGAAAGATTGTTGGGTATGGTTATATAAAGGAGCCTGGCAAGAGTGGGATATCTCTGAAATTGAAATGGCTATTCCCATGAGTCCGGATCAGGTAAAGAAAAAACGCTTTGGCATTTTTATTCACCAATCGCAAAAAGACATGGTTCCTTTTCAAGGGTCTGATAATAGAGAATTTTGGCAAAGAGCCGAAGATAGAAATGCTAATACTGCCAATTTATATGCCGCTTTGGGAATGACCAAATACGCAGCCATGGAAGCTTTTGTTCGTTGGCATTATTAAGATTTCGGATAGGTAGCAAAAAATACCGTGGATTTGGTATTTTTTAAAAAAACGAGCTTCTCTACATTTATTCAATCAAATTTCCGTGCCCGAATTATCTAACCAAAACTGAATGGCATGGAAGCTTATAACAATTTTTACGCCGCTAATCAATTGCATGGTAGCAAAAACGCTCCAATTGGCATTATTCTCTGCAACAGATCTTACGCGAATGAAACACCGTTTATGATCATGAATTTACCCAACAGGGTTCTGATTGTTCATCCGCAAAAAACAGATAACGAAAAAGAGGTAGTTACTATCGATCCTAACGCAAAAGTTTATTAATTGAAAACACAAAAATACCGCTAGGTTGGTATTGTCTATCTTTTAGCGGGTTTTTACTTTTGAACTCGATAGTAACTTATCATTCAAAATCAGTTTTATGGAACTACGTTCATCTATCTTATCTCGCGGATTAATGCTTGTTTTCGGAGCAGCGGTATTGTATTT
>JAIEQT010000080.1 GCA_019747455.1 Chitinophagaceae bacterium
CTTAAAATTATACAAAATATACATATTTATTCTATTTTTTTAAATAATTATACTTATTTATTCTTTATAAATAGCTTTGCACTTCATAAAAAACCTATATGAGTACATTAACCACATCTATTGATTTCAGCCTTAAATACAAAGTAGCTGATATTAGCTTAGCCGATTGGGGCCGTAAAGAAATTCGTTTAGCAGAAGCTGAAATGCCGGGTTTGATGGCATTACGTGCAGAATATGGTGCATCCCAACCTTTACAAGGAGCGAGAATTGCAGGTTGCTTACACATGACCATTCAAACAGCTGTTTTAATTGAAACCTTAGTTGCTTTAGGTGCTGAAGTAAAATGGAGTTCTTGTAATATTTTCTCAACGCAAGATCAGGCGGCCGCGGCTATTGCTGCTGCAGGTATTGGTGTTTTTGCCTGGAAAGGACAAACCCTGGAAGAAGCCGATTGGTGCATTGAACAAACACTATTCTTCGGTGGCGCTGATCGTCCGTTAAATATGATTTTAGATGATGGTGGCGATTTAACAAATATTGTTTTCGATAAATATCCTGAGTTGGTTCAACATATCAAAGGTTTGTCTGAAGAAACCACAACAGGTGTTCACCGTTTATATGAGCGTATGGCTAAAGGTACTTTACCTATTCCTGCGATCAATGTAAACGACTCTGTTACTAAGTCGAAATTCGATAACAAATATGGTTGTCAAGAATCATTGGTAGATGCTATCCGCAGAGCTACTGATGTGATGATGGCAGGTAAAGTAGCTGTTGTAGGTGGTTATGGCGATGTTGGTAAAGGTTCTGCCATGAGCTTACGTGGTGCAGGTTGTAGAGTAATTGTTACTGAAATTGATCCTATCTGTGCTTTACAGGCAGCTATGGATGGCTTTGAAGTAAAACGCATGATCGACGCAGTAAAAGAAGCTGATATTATTGTAACTGCTTCCGGTTGTAGGGATTTGATTACAGAGAAACATTTCCGTGCGATGAAAGACAAAGCCATTGTTTGTAATATCGGTCACTTTGATATTGAAATTGATATGGCCTGGATGAATACCAACTACGGTCATACTAAAGATACTATCAAACCTCAGGTAGATCTATACAATGTAGATGGAAAAGATATCATCATTTTAGCTGAAGGTCGTTTAGTGAACTTAGGTTGCGCTACCGGTCACCCTTCTTTTGTAATGAGTAATTCATTCTCTAACCAAACTTTGGCTCAGATTGAATTGTGGACTAACCATAAGAACTACGAGAACAAAGTATATGTTTTACCAAAACATTTGGATGAGAAAGTAGCCCGTTTGCATTTAGCTAAAGTAGGTGCCCAATTAGATGAGCTAACCACTGAGCAAGCGGCTTATTTGGGTATTCCTCAATTCGGTCCGTTTAAGAGTGAAATGTATCGTTACTAGATGATAGATGATAGACAATAGACAATAGACAATAGTCATTGGTCAGTAGTCATTGGCCATTGGTGTTAACGGTTTAAGGATTAAGATATGAGTAGGATGTCGGTCTGAGCTTTTTGAAGACTACATCCTACTTTTTTTGCCCATTGACTACTGACAATTGACTAATGACTATTAACAAAAATTCGTAGCTTGTATCCATAAATAACCATTATGAAAAAGCAACTATTTTTTTCGCTACTGCTGCTCGCTTCGCTCGCAGCCCATGCCCAACTAAACGAAACCCTGAAAACACAATTTATCAAAGATTGGGAAAGAGCTAAAGCCTATACCAAAGAATATCTTGATGCCATGCCAAAAGACCAATATGGCTTTAAAGCACAAGATAGCATTCGCTCTTTCGCACAACAAATGATCCATCTAGCACAAGGTAATGTTGGACTAATTGCTTCTGCAACCGGCAAAGACAGACCAAGCTGGGGTGCTCGTCCGCTCGAAAGAACCGCTTCTGCCCTATCTGCCGACTCCGTAAATTATTTTACACTCGCCAGTTATGATTACGCCATCGAAACCCTCAAAGGATTTGATGCTACCAAATTCGAAGAAAATGTAAAACGCGGTAATGCCGAAGCATCTCGACTAGCTTGGCTCTTAAAAGCATTCGAACACCAAACGCATCATCGTGGACAAACCACCATTTATATTCGCTTGCGTGGAATTAAACCCCCTAATGAAAGACTATTCTAAAAATGCCGCAAGTAGTTTGTTCTGTAGGAGAAATTTTCCCCGGCATGCATTGCATCTGGGTTCCCGATGAAACTGTACATAGCTTTGGTAAACAAAAAAGAGTAATTGCCACTGTAGCTAAGCTACAGTGGCATTGCGCTTTTAACAAAAGTAAAACCCATGGTTATTACATTTATTTGAATAAAGAAAAGTATAAAGAACTAAATCTCAAAAATGGTAGTAAAATAAAAATAGAGTTTAAACCAGATACAACCGACTTACAATTTCATATTCCTGAAGAATTAGAAGAGGTATTAGCCACCGACCTCAAGGCAAAAAAATTTTTGATGCCCTAACGCCGGGAAACAAAAGAGGCATTATTCACCTCATTGCCAAAATCAAAAGCATTGACAAGCGCATTGAAAAATCATTATTACTCGCCAAGCGTTTAAGAATGGGTATTACATCTCAAAAAGAGATTTTTAAAACTGAAAATAAATAAACGCACTACTACTTTCCTGACTCCAAATTAGCAGTAGTAATAACACTGCCCAAACAGATCCAAAAGCCCACCACTGCATTTTAGGAACCACTTCCAATACTTTTTTATTCCGCATAAACCACTGCGCTAATACCATTCCTACAACTATAATTCCCACTTTCCAAATAGAAAGTGTTGGTAACACCATAGCTCCGTCTTTTACAAAACCAAACATCGATTGTAAAATACTATAAGCCTGGTGAAAAGTTCCCGCCCTAAAGAAAACCCAGGTTATATCTACCAATAAAAAAGTGAATAACGCCAACACAAAACCGGGAATCACTATACGAGAAGCTTTGTCGCCTCTTCTATCCACAATCGCTTTTTCTATCCATAAATACAATCCGTGCAAACCTCCCCATACAACAAAAGTCCAGTTCGCCCCATGCCATAAACCGCCTAATAACATCGTGATCATTAAATTCCGATAGGTTTTCAAAACCCCATTCCTGTTGCCCCCTAATGGTATATAGAGATAATCTCTTAGCCATGCCGATAAGGTAATATGCCATCTGCGCCAAAAATCTGAAAAACCTATAGCTGCATAGGGATACATAAAATTCTGCGGGAGCATAAAACCCAAACATAACGCCGCTCCTATGGCACAGGTTGAATATCCGGCAAAATCAAAAAATATTTGTCCGGAAAACGCCAATACCCCCATCCAGGCATCCAAAGAAGCTAATGGCCTTCCTGCATCAAATACATTATTTGCTGCCGGTGCTAACATACTATCAGCTAATACTACTTTCATGAAAAGTCCAAAACTCAATAGGAATAAGCCTTGCATGATTTGATCAGTAGTGGCTTTACGAGGTGTTTCGAATTGTGGTACCAGTTGAGGCGGACGAACAATGGGTCCTGCTACTAAGTGCGGGAAGAAGGTTACAAACAAAGAGAAATCGAGCAAAGAACCTACAGGCTTACTTTCTTTTTTATACATATCTATCGTATAACAAAGCGTAGTAAAAGTGTAAAATGAAATACCTGCAGGTAAAATAATATTGGGTTTCGCCGGATGAAAATCAGCACCCATCAGATTGAGTAGACTAACAAAATTATCCAGCAAAAAAGTGCCGTACTTAAAAAAGATAAGCATACATAAATTGCCAATTAAACTTACCACCAATAATACATTCTTCTTTCGTTTATCTTCTTGCACATATAATGCCTTACCTACATAAAAATCAATAATAGTAGATAACCAAAGTAATAAAATGAATACCGGGTTCCAGGCAGCATAAAAAATATAACTGGCTAAGAGAAGATTTATTTTTTTTGTTTTCCAACTGAAAGGCAGATTGTGAAGTACCATCACAATGATAAAAAATACAATGAAAGTATACGAATTGAAAATCATGGCTTATTGTATTGATGGATTGGTATTAAATAATTTTTCTTGTTGCATTACTTTTACTAATTCTTTTGTAAAAACAATAGCTTGTTCGGGAGAAAGATGCGACCATTCGGGGCATTGCATATCTTTTGTAGCGGCATAGTCTTTAAAATGCATCCCCTTCGAATGGGTTATATCCAGTATTCTTTGCCAATATTTATCGCGCGGAAATCCCATTTCTTCTCCCATTAAATAAGGCCCACTCGATGGTGTTCGAGAGAAAAATACTTGTCCACCCCTGGCTCTTATTTTATCTACGGATGATTTTACTTTAGCTAATAATGAGTCGAGCGATTTACCATGCATTGGAATATCCTTCTCGCCCATTTTGGCAAACATGGCCCAAATATTTCTCACTCTAACTTGCAAATTTGTATCCTGCACAAACTGCGGATACATCGACTCCTGATTATCGAAACTACCACCCCCAAACTGCCATGGCCAAATAGGCATTTCAAAAACACCCGGACGATTAGTATGTTTTATTTCAGCGATATAAGCATTCATGGAAAAGTTTTCTTTATCAAGAAATAC
>JAIEQT010000056.1 GCA_019747455.1 Chitinophagaceae bacterium
GGGGTAGCGATGAAAAAATTTATAGAGAAAGAATAGCATTAGGGCATCATTTGAGTAGAACTGTTTTAGAACGCATAAACTACGATTTAAAAAATACCATATTTTCTTATATACCCAATACCGCAGAAGTAGCATTTTTTGGATTGGTAAAAGGCATGGAAGAGTACCTTAATAAAATTAAGGTAGAAAGAATATTGAGTTGGGGTAACGACTTTACACCGGAGAAATTAGAAGAAATGGTGAACAGAAAAATTCGCCAGGAAAAAATTGCCATCAAAGATGTAAAGCTCAGAACCTTTATTACGGAAGATGCCAATCGCAATGAAATGGTACAACACGTATACGACGTTACCTATGGTACTGTTAGGAAAGACGAAGATACCTTGGTGGTTATTGATGATAGTATTGTACGCGGTACTACTTTGAAAGAAAGTATTGTGCGTATGCTATCGCGCTTGCATCCTAAAAAAATTATAGTGGTATCATCGGCACCACAAATTCGGTACCCCGACTGCTATGGTATTGATATGAGCAAGATGGGTGATTTTATTGCTTTTAGAGCAGCTATGGAATTGTTGAAAGAAAAAGGGATGGGACATGTTGCACAAGATGTATTACATAAAATAAAGGAACTGCATCGTACAAATCAATTACATACAGAGAATGTAGTTCGACAAATTTATAAGCCCTTTAGTACCGAAGAAATATCTGCTAAAATTGCTCAGCTCATAACGCCTAAAGGAATCAATATTCCGGTAGAAGTAATCTATCAAACCATTGAAGATTTACATGATAGCTGCCCCACTAATACTGGCGATTGGTATTTCACGGGCAATTACCCCACACCTGGTGGCAATAAAGTGGTAAACAAAGCATTCCTTAATTATATGGAAGGTAAAAATGTAAGGGGGTATTAGGGCTTACTGAGTTTTTCTACTAAAATACTTACGGATTTAATAAGTTCACTGACAGATTTTGTTAGCGAACTATCGTTATTACTAAGATTCTCATTTTGAATACCACCCACATGATTAGGAGTTGTTATAAGCTCATAAAAGCTTTTATTTAATGCTTTGGCAATCTGCTCTACTCTTGTTATAGTTAACTCTGTTTTTCCTGTTTCAATTTGACTTAATGCGCTGGGTGTAATTTCTAAAAGGTTGGCAAGCGTTTCCTGTTTTAATTCGGCCATTTCTCTATGGCGTTGAATGTTTCTTGCGATAATTTCTTTGGCTTTCATAATGAATATTGATTTTGACTGAATAAATATAAGCAATAGCTAATTTAAAATAAGCAATTTATTGGGGGGGGAATCAAAAAAACCTCACTTTTACTACGTATTAAATTCAATACATGGATTTTCTTTTCCAAATCCTATGGCCGAGGATCAACAAAGGAACTGGAGTATAACCAATGAAAAACCGCTGAAATGCAACCGAGGTGTGAGAAAGGTCGTTTATGTAGATTTTCTAAAAATGAAAAAAGTTAATGGTATTTTGATAATTCTGTCTTTGGTATTTGGCTTAATATTAATCACACAAAGTTGCCAAAAATCCGATAATTTAACACCCACAGCGATACAAAGAACAGACAAAGAGTTGATTGAAGTAATTGTAAATAATACTGAATTTGCTTTGTTTAATAGTAACATAAAAAAAATTGTCGAATTATCGAGGCTTACCAATTTATCTCAAGAAAAAAAATTGAATGAATTAAATGACTTTGCAAAAAAAGCAGATTCAAAAGGGAGTACAGTATTTTTTTTAAACTCATTGGGGCTATTAAATGCTGATAGTATAATAGCTTTAAATGAACGGAATTTTAATATCATATATAATATTAAAGTTAATATTCCTGAACTTAGAAATTCAGAGTCTGGTCGAGTAAAAATGATTTTTAACCAAGCTATCGAGTTGTGGAATTCAAAAAATAAACTCAATGAAAATTTATTACGATCTTTAGATGTTTGTTCGAGTAATTATGCTTCTGGGAGGGCTGCATGTGAAAAGCAATTGGCTTTAGAATTAAGTGCTGCCTCTGTAGCTGGAGCGGCTGGGGCAGCAGCCGGAACGC
The DNA here is from genome assembly GCA_019747455.1 of Chitinophagaceae bacterium. Lineage (GTDB taxonomy): Bacteria > Bacteroidota > Bacteroidia > Chitinophagales > Chitinophagaceae > Sediminibacterium. Next base: position 2,074 of record JAIEQT010000056.1, read on the forward strand.
CATTAGCAGGGGGCATTATTTTCTTTGGAGGAGTTGCGATAGCCTATCTTCATGAGCATTCTTGTAAACAAGATGTTTTAAGTGCTTGGACTGATTGTAGAGCTTCACATCCAATACATTAATTAATTTTAATAATAAAGCAATGAATAAAATTGATTTTAAAATAATCCTTTTAGGGATAGGATGCTTAATGACATTCGTATTAGTAAATGATTTTTTTAGAAAAAAGCTCAGCGATTTAGAATTTAAATATTATGGTTTAGCAGCAATCGTTTTATTGGTAATAGTATGGTTTTTGTTTTTTAAAAAAGCAATAAATAAAAACAAGCAAAAACCTTTTTTAATCTTTACTTTTCTTTTTAGTGCTTGCTCAATTTTGTTTTATTATATTTTGAAATAATTAAATCTTAAATACCTACAGGCAATGAATTTTATTAGTAGTATGAATAAAATTTCTTGTTGTTCCGGACTGCAAGTCGAGTGCATCCAGTAATTCTTTAACCTGATTTACTACAGACGATGGCAACTCTATTTCTAGCGTATGGCATCGTTTTTTAATGTACTATCAGAACCCTTTTTTTATAAATTTTAGGCATTTTAATTAAAGCTTTTAAAATCTTTAATTAAACTCAAACTATAAAATTCATACGTTTTGAAAATTTTTAAAACCGTATATTAGGGAATGAAACCTGACCCTATAACCAGTAAGCGCATTCGCGCGCAACTCAAATATGATCTAATTGGTAAAGATTCTTACCGGGGTGTAACCCTTAGTTATGCTTACCTCGCCAATCAAGTAGGACATTTTGCACTTGCATTTGGTCCCGCTTCGGGAATTTATTTGATATTAAAGCATTGTTGGCCTTCTTTGCATTATCCCGGGTTATGGGCCGGTGTGGGTATGGCTTTGGTATGGATTGGGTTTGAAGTATATAATATCACTGAACAGTTCAAAGAAGGAAAAGGTAGCGATGGTAAATATATTTTCAAACCCGATAATAAAAATATCGTTGAAGATACAGCCATCGATATGGGCTATTTTACATTTGGAGGATTGTGTTTTGCAGCAGGCAGCACTACCGACATTCAATGGCTCTGGATATTACCGGTGCTATTATTATTTTATCTTTTGCATAGAAGTCGCTCTTGGTATATCACCAAAATTTGTCAACAAACCGCAGAATATCCCTATCAATTACGCTTAAGTCAATGGAATCATCCTATCACGAATACTGCTAAAAAAATAATTGAAGATTATTATAAAGGAGATAAAACAGGCAAGCATCTATTAGTGTATGGTGCACAAGGCACAGGAAAAACCCCCATTGCAGTGGCTTTAGCCAATGAGCAATCGATTCAACGATATGCTTGTTTGTATACTACCGGTACGAAGTTGCTAACTGCATTCTATGACCTTGATGAAACTATTTTAAAAGACAATCCATTTGCTTTATGCACTTGGCGTACTGCAGATTGTTTGGTGGTGGATGATATTAACCCTGGCGATCCTGTGAAAGATGAAACGATAACAGCCGATTTATTGGCAGCCCATATACCTGCTTTAGCAGAAAATAAAGCAGCCATTATTCGGGGTAATATTATTTGGGTATTAGGTAATGCCGGCGACAACAATATTCATAACGATTGGTATCAGCTACTCATAAAGCTTGGCGTAAAAGCCGATAATATTATTCGGTTGGAGATGGGTGTATAGTTATGGTAAAATAAAATTTTCGTAAGCAAAGCTTATTAAATGCGCCAAACTTTTTACCTCAAATCTTTTGTATAAGGGAAGAATTCTTTTTTCTACTGCTGATGAAGTGATATTTAATTCATCGGCAATTTCTTTGAATGTATATCCCTTGGCTAAATAAACCAGTGCCTCTTTTTCTTTACCCGATATGGTTTGATAGTTAAATAAAGATTTGTTGAGCTCATCTTCAAATTCACTTTTTTCAGGCCCGAAAGCCGAATACCGGATTACTTTTCCAAAACGCAAACTTCTGTTAACCTGAAATCTTCCAATGGCTTCTTTGATCATTCCATTCTCTCCACTGTATACACCGATTTTTATTTCCATAGGAACCAAGCTCCCATTCTTATGAATTTTTCTGGTTTCGAAGGTGAAGCTATATTCTTCTATATCTTCTCTGGGGGAGCCTAAAAAACGAACTGCTTTATCATTGATATCATAGGTGAATGGAGCATGGGCGGGATCGGTCTGACTTACAATGGTCTGTAAGTTTATTTTATCGTCGTCATACCCCAATGTTTCTTTCCATCCCGCTGTAAATAACATCCTATTCTCTTTCATAGAATAGATATAAATAGCTTCCTCGGGAAAACGCTTGAGTACTTTTTTAAAATGTTGAAATTCCGGACTGTTAGGGTCGGCCGGTAGTGATGAAACCGTTTTTGGCGTGTAATAGCTAGAATTCTCGTTCAACATATTTACATAATTACCTTAAAAGGTTAAACAACCTGCGGAATTTCGCAGTTGACTCGCCCTGTTTTTACTTCTACATTTGTCTTATTAAACGTTTGTTAAGGCAATAT
>JAIEQT010000496.1 GCA_019747455.1 Chitinophagaceae bacterium
AGAATTATTATCCACTACCATGATCTCTGCATTTATTTCTTGTATGGCTTGCCATACAGATGCAAGGCAATTACGCAAAGACGAATAGTCTTTATAATTTACTATGATAACCGATAAGTCCATTCCGTATAATAGGCTTCAAAGATGATGAATCTGAGTTACTTTTGCTGCATGTTAAAACAAACCTTATTAAAAGCTACCGAGGCGGGAGCGCAAGAACTAAGACGATTTTTTAATGGCTCCTTTGTAATCTCTAATAAAGAAGGAATCAATAATTTAGTTACCGAAGCCGACCATGCCGCCGAAAAGGCCATTATGGATGTAATACAGGCCGACTTTCCGGATCACTTTATATTAAGCGAGGAGTCGGGTGAAATTATTCAAGATTCTAACTATAAATGGATTATTGACCCCATAGATGGTACCGTTAATTTTGCCAACGGTATTCCTATTTGCTGTGTAAGTATTGGTGTAGAGCAAGATGGGCAAATGATATTGGGCGCTGTATACAACCCTTTTATTAATGAGTTTTTCTTTGCGCAAAAAGGATTTGGGGCTACGCTTAATGATAAGCAAATACGGGTGAGTAATAAAACCAATGTAGCTGAAAGCTGTCTGGTTACCGGCTTTCCATATACTTATTTAGATACGCCCAATGGTCCACTTACTGTTTTTGAAAAACTCATTCGTAAAGGGGTACCGGTAAGGCGCCTCGGAAGTGCCGCGATAGATCTTTGCTGGGTTGCTACTGGAAGATTTGATGGTTTTTACGAACATAAATTGCAGGCCTGGGATAGTGCAGCAGGTTTTTTAATGGTAGAGGAAGCCGGGGGAAAGGTTACAGACTTTGCCGGCCATTATTATTCTCCCTATCAACCTCATTTATTAGCCACTAACGGTCATATTCACGATGAGTTATTGGGGATTGTAAATGGTAACCCTTTCTAAACATACTTTATGGAACAAAGAACAGAAATAGCTTCACTGGGCGAATTTGGTTTAATTGAACATCTTACAAAAAATATTGAAATACAAAATGCATCTACCATTTTAGGTGTAGGTGATGATGCAGCTGTAATTGATCATTTTGGCAAACAAACCGTTATCACAACCGATCTTTTATTAGAAGGCATTCATTTTGATTTAATGTATACCCCCTTAAAACATTTAGGATATAAAGCTGTTGTGGTAAACCTCAGTTATATTTATGCTATGAATGCACAACCTACACAAATTACCATGAGTTTAGGCTTGAGTAACAGAATTAGCGTTGAAGCTTTGAATGAATTCTATGAAGGTGTATATATAGCTTGTGAAAAATATGGCGTTGATTTAATTGGAGGCGATACCAGTTCATCTTTAAAGGGATTCGTAATTTCCGTTACCGCTATTGGTGAAGTGGCTCCTGATCAATTTGTAAAAAGAAGTACTGCGCAAAAAGGCGATTTGATTTGTGTTTCTGGTGATGTAGGGGGGGCCTATTTAGGGCTCACCTTAATGGAAAGAGAAAAGAAAATTTATCAGGAGAATCCGCAAATACAGCCAGATTTAGAAAACGAATCTTATATCGTGGGACGCTTATTAAAACCGGAAGCCCGAAAGGATATCATTGCTTTTTTTGAAAAAAATGCTATCGTCCCCACGGCTATGATGGATATAAGCGACGGTATTAGTAGTGAGGTTTTGCATATATGTAAGGCCTCAGAACTGGGCTGCAGAATTTATGAAGAAAAGTTACCCTTACATGAAAGCAGCAGAAAAGCAGCGTTTAAGTTTGGTCTAGATCCCACTATTTGTGCGCTTAATGGCGGGGAAGACTATGAGCTTATTTTCACCCTTAAACAAGAAGATCACGACAAAATCGTTTTGAATGAAGAAATAAGTGTGATCGGTTATATGACCGATATTCAAGAGGGCACGAAGCTACTAACCAAGGGGGGCAATCAATTTGATATAACAGCCCAAGGATGGAATGCCTTTAAAAAATAAACATGGGCAAAAAAAGTATCTTATTTTTTTTGTGTATAGCATTCCTTTCTATCACCACAGCACAAATAATTCCCCAATTTTCTCAAAAAGAAATGCGGGAAGATATGACCTTGCTAAAAAAGATATTTGAAGCAAATCATCCTAGCTTATATTGGTATAGCACTAAGCAGCATATTGATAGTGTATTTAATACAGTATATAATAGCTTACCCGATACTTTGAATGAAATTGAATTTAGAAAAAAGATAGCTTATTGGATCAGTGAAATCCGTTGTGGGCACACTTCTGTTCGTTATTCAAAAAAATTTACACGGCGTTTATCACAGGTAAGATATCCTTTATTTCCGCTTTCTATCAAGGTTTGGAAAGATAGTATGGTAGTACTGGCAAACAGGTATATCTTAGACACCACGCTTACAAGAGGTACTATTATTACCGGTATTAATAATAGAACTAATAAAGAAGTGATCGACAGTATTTTCCACTACATTAGTACTGATGGATTTGCTATCAATCATAAAAACCAAGTTTTAAGCAATAATTTTTCCGATTGGTATAAATGGGTTTTTGGAATAGATTCTGTTTTTACAATTCACTATGTAGATAGTACTGGTAAAGCAGGTTTCGTAAATATAAAGCCCTTAAGATTAACCCAGCCTCATAGAGACTCTTCTATAAAAAAAATACCTGTTTTGTATCCCCCTGTTCCATCTCGAACAAATCCAATTTTAAGTAGAAGAGCACAAAGTTTATTAGCAAAAAGAGTGTTGCTGATTGATAGTACCAATAAAACTGCGGTAATGCGTTTAACCGGTTTTTCGGGCGGGCATTTAAAGCGATTTTTTAGAAAAAGTTTTCGATCGTTACAGCAACTTGCGATTACTGATTTGGTTATAGATTTGAGAGAAAATGGGGGTGGTAAAGTAGATAATTATATAAAACTCACGAAATACATAACCGATCATCCTTTCAAGGTGGGGGATACCGTACAAGCTATAAGTCGCAAGTTTCCATATGGTCAATATATTCACCCTTCCTGGATTTATTGGATTGCTATGAATATAGGTGGCAGAAAAGAAAAAGATGGTACCATTCATTATCGCCGATACGAAAAACACTATTTTCAGCCAATAACAAAAAATCATTTTAACGGACATGTTTATTTATTACAGGGGGGCTATAGTTTTTCTGCCGCAACCATGTTTATCTCATCTCTCAAAGGGCAAAAAAATGTTACCGTTGTAGGAGAAGAAACGGGCGGAGGTTGGTACGGAAACTCTGCCATGCATGTTCCTGAAATTAAGCTCCCCCATTCAAACCTCCGGGTACGACTGCCAATGTATCGACTGGTAATAGATAGCACCCGAATGAAAGGAAGGGGCATAATGCCCGATTGGGAAATAAATCCATCGTCTTACGCCATTAAAAAGGGGATCGACCTTAAAATGTCTTTAATTCAATCAGAAATAGTAAGCAGAAAACAGCGATAACCCGGCATTACGTATCTTTAACATAATATTGCGATATGAGATCCGATAAAATACATGTGTTTATTTTCTTGTTCTTATTATTTCTTTCTACCTATATACAGGCGCAAAAATCCCCAAAACCATATGTAACCGGATCTGCTTATTTTGATTCTCTAAAAAATCAAAAGCCCTCTATAAAGCCTACCGGAGATTTTGACCAGCGATTTTCTTTTATTGGTGATAACAACAAAGACATTAATATTTGGGGCTATCGAGTTGGCTTATTGGTTAATGATAGATATAAAGTTGGTATTGGTGGTTATACCTTTAATGCTGATTTTGATGCCAAGAGAGACAGCGCTAAGCTAAGTACGAGAACAATTACAAATATCAGTCAGGTTAGCCAAAAAATATTTTTTGGAACCATTTATATCGAGCCATATCTAATCCGCAGAAGAAGATGGGAAATGAGTATGGTTATGGAAATCGGCTATGGTAATGTGAAAATAGATTCAACCAATAGTAATAAAGTATATTTTACAAGAAATGTTGTTACTAGTTCAACAAGTAGTGTCACCAGTAAAAAAGAACCTTTTGTACCAATTGGTATGGGGTTGTCTTTTAACTTAATCATACCAGATAAAAAGGGTTGGCATTTTTTAACCTATTTTGGATTAAACGCTATTGTAGGTATGCGTACAGTTATTTACGATACCGATTTAAAACAAAACTATAGCGGCTTTTTTTACAGTCTTGGTACCGCTATTTATATAGATCGCATTTTCACTGATATTTCCGGAAAGAAGAAGCAAAAAAAAGCCACAGCCCTCGCGCTTAATTAAAATAGGCTTAATTCGGTTATTTTTCTGTTTATGTAGTAAGGTTTTCCTGTTGTAGTCGTACAATAGAAAAACAAGTATGAAAAAGATAATTACATCTCTTGCAATTATGGCAACACTATTTACTGGTGTATTGGCCCAAAGCAATGCAGATACTAGAAAAAAACAATTTAATCTTTCGAAAAACAATATAGCAATCGAAGGCTATGATCCGGTGGCCTATTTTACTGAAAACAAAGCAGTTGAAGGTAAAAAAGAGTGGAGCGTTATCAATGAAGGGGTTGTTGTAAGCTCCCCATTTTTAGTACAGTTTAAAAGTAGAATATTTTCTTTTCATTCATTGATTTAGTTCTATCGGG
>JAIEQT010000516.1 GCA_019747455.1 Chitinophagaceae bacterium
GGATAGCCACACACCTACTTATGGGGCACTCAACGCTTTTGCTTGCGGTGTTGGTAGTACCGATTTAGCAGCCGTAATGCTTACCGGAAAAATTTGGTTGAAGGTACCGCAAACCATAAAGATTGTATTACATGGAAAAAAATTACAACCAGGTGTTAGTGGAAAAGATTTAGTATTAGATGTAGTAAGGCAACTAACAATTAGTGGTGCTACTTATCAAGCAATTGAATATCACGGCGAGGCGGTTGAACAACTCTCGCTTTCTCAGCGTATGGTACTTTGTAATATGGTGGCAGAAATGGGTGCAAAAACGGGTATCGTTTCTCCTAAAGGCTTACAACTGCCTTATGCTTTTGAAGCTATTGAAGCAGATGACGATGCAAATTATAGTCGCGTTATTGAGATAGATGCCGCAGCCATCCAACCGAAAATTGCTATACCGAATTCACCCGACGATGTACATGATGTTACTAAATATATTGGAACTAAAATAGATTATGCTTTTATTGGTACTTGCACAAATGGCAGATTAGATGATCTACAAACTGCTGCTGCTATTTTAAAAGGTAATCATATTGCGCCAGGTGTACGCATGGTAATTGCGCCTGCAAGTAAACAGGTTTTAATAGATGCTTTAAAAGATGGTACGATTCAAACCCTTATAGAAGCAGGTGCCACTATTATCAATAGCGGTTGTGGGCCTTGTGTGGGGAGTCATGAAGGTGTACCCGGTGATGGAGAAACTGTGATCAGTGCCGCTAACAGAAACTTTAAAGGAAGAATGGGTAATCCGAATGCTGAAATTTATTTGGCTAGCCCCGCAACAGTTGCTATGAGTGCATTAACCGGTTTTATCTGTAATCCCGTAACCCGAATCCCGAATCCCGAAATGCATAATTAAGTGTATGAAAAAAGCACACGTTTATGGCAACAACATAGATACTGATCGCATCATTCCTGGTAAGTACACCAAAACATTAGATATAGCTTCACTAGCATCGCATGTAATGGAAGATCTTGATCCTGATTTTCATAAAAAATTCAACCCGGGAGATATTATTGTTGCAGGAGATAATTTTGGCTGCGGCTCTTCCCGGGAGCAAGCACCTATTGCCTTAAAAGCTGCCGGCGTATCCGTAGTAATCGCACGCTTTTATGCTCGTATTTTTTTTCGTAATGCTATCAATATCGGTTTACCCGTTTTAGAAATACCTGATCATGATATTGAAACAGGTGATATGCTTGAAGTAGATTTAGCAGCAGGGATTGTTCAAAACAAAACAAAGAACAAAACCTATAATGCTACTAAAATGCCTAAAGTAATGCTAGACATTATGCAAGAAGGGGGATTGGTAAATTATTTACAAAAACATAAAGATTATATAATCGAATGAGCTTACCCTTACAAGGCATACGTGTACTAGAATTCACCCACGCTGTAATGGGACCAACAACAGGTTTGTTATTAGCAGATATGGGCGCAGAAGTAATTCATATTGAACCACCACAGGGCGATGAAACCCGCCGCCTCAAAGGATTTGGCACAGGTTACTTCCCTTTTTATAGCCGTAATAAAAAAAGTTTAGCGATTAATATCAAATCTGCCGAAGGCAAACAAATAATTGAAAAGCTAGTAACAACTGCAGATGTAGTAGTAGAAAATTTTGGTCCGGGCACCATGGATCGTTTAGGATATAGTTACACGCAGTTCCAAAGTATCAACCCAAAAATTATTTACTGTTCATTAAAAGGTTTTGCGAAGGGTCCTTATGAAAACCGGCACGCTATGGATGAAGTAGTGCAGATGATGGGCGGACTTGCCTACATGACCGGCAGACCAGGAGACCCACTTCGCGCCGGCACTTCGGTGATTGATATTACCGGTGGTATGTTTGGTTATACCGGTATTTTGTTAGCCTTATATGAAAGAGAAAAAACAGGTGCAGGTAAATGTGTAAAAGCCAGTTTATTCGAAACAACTGCTTTTTTGATGGGCCAGCATATGGCCTATGGTGCTATCACAAAAACACCTGTTCCGCCAATGCCTGCACGCGTAAGCGCCTGGAGTATTTATCGGGTTTTTGATACTAAAGATAATAGTCAGGTTTTTATCGGCATCATCAGTGAAAAACATTGGGAGCGTTTTTGTGATGTTTTTGAAAGAGCTGATTGGAAAGTTGATCCACGATTACAGACCAATAATAATCGTATTGATCAGCGAGAATGGTTTTTACCGGAAGTAGAAAAAATGATGAAGACTTTTACCAAGCAGGAAATTATGGATAAATGCGAAGTTGCAGGAATTACATTTGCTCCTATTGCCAAACCGGAAGATCTATTTAACGATTTACAATTGAATGAAGGAGGAAGTTTACTTACCACTACTTTGCCTGATGGCACTGTTACTAAACTTCCAAAAACACCTATTGATTATGAAGGCGCTAATATTGAGCTTACACAAAACCCCCCCGCTATTGGGGAACACACACAAGCTATCTTACATAGTTTGGGATATAACGAAGCAACAATTCAAACACTTGCTGCTAGAAAAATTATTACAACAACATAAAATAAAACAGCATGTACGATCTTTTGATTAAAAATGTTGAAGTGGTTCGTCCGAATTACGAAGGAACTGTGAAGGCATCTATCGCCATAAAAGATGGAAGAATAGCGACGATAGCTACCGATATTAACGATGCTGAAGCAGCTACTGTATATGATGGTCAGCACCAATTAGCGTTTCCCGGCATAACAGATGCGCATATGCACACTGGCATTTACAATCCTCTGGATGAGGATGCAATAAGTGAAAGTAAGGCAGCTGCCATGGGCGGGGTTACTTCATCTTTAAACTATATGCGTACCGGAAAATATTATTTAAACAAAACCGGGCCCTATTCAACTTTCTTTCCTGAAGTATTATCGATTTCTAAAGATCGATTTTATGTAGATTACTGTTATCATATCGCACCTATTCAATATAGTCATATAGATGAAATAGAAATGCTGATTGAAAAATATGGCGTTACCAGTTTTAAAATATTTATGTTTTATGGTAACTATGGATTACATGGAACCAGTAATACACAAAAAGATTTTTTGATGACTCCGGATGGAGAGTATTATGATTATGCGCACTTTGAATTTATTATGAGAGGTGTTAAGAAAGCTATAGATCGGTTTCCTGAGAAAGCAGATGCCATTAGTTTAGGCCTACATTGTGAGACCGCAGAAATCATGCGGGCTTATACAAATATTGTGCAAAAAGAAGGAAAGCTAAAAGGTTTAAGAGCCTATTCTGCTGCCAGACCACCACATAGTGAGGGGCTCGCCATTTTTATTGCATCCTATCTGGCCCATGAAACATCTTGCGCTAATATTAATTTGTTGCATCTCACTTCAACCAAAGCAGTAGATGCTGCGCTTATGATGCAGCAAGTATTTCCCCATATCAACTTTAAAAGAGAGGTTACTTTGGCGCATTTAATATTAGATTATGATTGCGAATGTGGCTTACACGCTAAAGTTAATCCCCCTATCAGAAGCCGGGAAGATGTGGAATATTTATGGGAACATGTATTAGCTGGTAATATAGACTGGGTATGTAGTGACCATGCTTGTTGTAAAGCAGAGTTTAAAACAGATGCCCATGAAAAAGACAATGTATGGTTGGCCAAGAGTGGCTTTGGCGGATCTGAGTTTTTACTTAGCGGCTTATTTACTGAAGGCTCTAAGCGTGGCTTATCGCTAAATAAAATGGCAGAGCTGCTTTGTTGGAATCCCGCACAAAGATTTGGACTAAAACATAAAGGTGATATTGCAACAGGATTTGATGGCGATATTGTATTGGTAGACCCTAATCAAACATTCACTGTTAAATCTTCCGAATCTCCAAGTACACAAGGGTATAGTGTTTTTGAAGGTCATCAGTTTAAAGCACCTGTAACGGCTACCTTCTTAAGGGGTAACTTAATTTATGAAAGAGGTGAAATAATAGGTGAACCCAAAGGTAAATTTTTGCATCGACCTTACTAAAATAATAATATGAATCTTCAACTCAACAATCAATTATTTATTGTAGGAGGTGCTACTTCCGGTTTTGGCAAAGCTATTACACAGCAATTATTAGCAGAGGGAGCACGTGTAATTGCTATTGCGCGAACAGCATCCTCACTAACGGAATTATATGCAGGGAATCCTATGGTACATTTTGTTGTAGCCGATTTAGGTGTTGACACCAATACCGCTATTGATGCTTGTAAAAAGTATATTGGAGCCCAGCAATTGCATGGAATTGTTATCAATGCAGGCGGACCACCCGCAAAAACAGTTTTGGAAACAACGTTATCCGATTGGGATCATGCCTATCAATTATTACTCCGTTGGAAAGTTGCATTTACACAAGCTTTTATTCCACAGATGATCGCGGCAGGTTATGGTCGTATTGTATTTATAGAAAGCTATACTGTTAAGCAGCCTGCAGAGAATTTAGTATTAAGCAATTCTTTACGTGCTGCCGTTGTTGGTATGGTAAAAACCTTATCACAGGAAGTGGCTAAAACAGGCGTTACGTTAAATATTATGGGTCCGGGTTCTCATAATACCCCAGCCATAAATCGGATATATAAAAATAAAGCAGAAAAAACAGGACAAAC
>JAIEQT010000377.1 GCA_019747455.1 Chitinophagaceae bacterium
AAGAAATGGCTTACAAATTGCCTTAACGCCGGCAGGTAAACTTCTCTATGAACGCCTTTTACTGGTAAAAGATATTCAGCAACAAACAGAGTTCGCATTATCAGTAATGCATGATGCCATTCAGGCCAAGGGAAACTTACAACTCGGTGCCAGTACAACCGTTGCTTTATATATTCTTCCGAAAGTATTGTCCGAGTTCCACCAAAAATATCAACAAATACATATTAGCCTATTGAATCGAAACTCCGAATCAGTAAAAGAGGCTTTACTCTCAAAGCAAATAAACTTAGGTATTATTGAAGAGAACAGTAAGGTTTCAAGAATTCAGTATACCCCGTTTATAACGGATAAAGTAGTAGCCGTATGCAGTAGCAAAAGCAAACTGTTAAAGAAAAAAAACTATACACTAGAAGATTTATACACCGTTCCTATTGCCTTACGGGAAGTTGGAAGTGGTACTTTAGCCGTATTAAAAAAAGCGTTACAAAAGCATAAGATCAATATCTCTCAACTCAATGTAAAAGTAAGACTGGGCGGTACGGAAGCTTTAAAACATTTCTTGGTTGAATCAGATTCATTAGGTTTTCTTCCAAAAATTTCTGTTGCCAAAGAATTGAAAAGCGGCGAATTAAAAGAAATTGACATAGAGGGCTTAGAATTACAAAGACAGTTCTTTTTTATTGAAAGAAAAGGAGAAACGAGCGACCTCAACAAAGTATTTATTAAAATGGCCAAACTAGTATATAATTTATAGTTATCGACTATAATCATATGCTTAATAAAAGTTATGCAGGTGCTTGTACCTTTAACAGATGATACAAGCGGCTACAGAATCAAAATCAACTATTCAATCCCTTGTTTGCACCAAGTGCAACAAAGCATACGATCACAAGATTGTGCAGCAATTTGCTCCATGCTGTAATGTTCCTTTATCAGCCACGTATGATCTAACAGGTCAAAGTATACATAGTATTAACCAAGCTGTATACTCTATGTGGAGGTATCAGTTTGCATTACCTGTTTTACAAAAAGAAAATATTGTTTCTTTACAAGAAGGTTTCACGCCCATCAGTAACCTCCAAAAATTAGCTGACAAGCTGGGAATAGACTCCCTTTCCATAAAAGACGAGAGCGTAAATCCAACCGGTTCTTTTAAAGCAAGAGGCTTAAGTATGGGTGTATCTAAAGCAAAAGAATTAGGTATTAGGAATATTGTAATCCCTACTGCGGGTAATGCGGGGGGGGCTATGAGTGCTTACTGCGCCAAAGCAGGTATAGAAGCAACCGTTATTATGCCCAAACATACTGCTGAAACTTTAAAAGAAGAGTGCAGTTTGTACGGTGCCAATCTGATATTGATAGATGGATTGATTGACGCATGCGGAAAAAAAGCCAGAGAAATTGCAGCAAGTACCGGAGCGTTTGATATGTCTACCATGAAGGAGCCATATCGTTTGGAAGGCAAAAAAACATTAGGATATGAAATTGCCGAACAGTTTAATTGGGAATTACCGGATGTTATTATATACCCTACCGGAGGTGGTACTGGGCCAATTGGTATTTGGAAAGCATTTCATGAACTGATACGTATGAAAGCGATCAAAGGTAATTTACCCCGTATGGTGTTGGTACAATCAGAAGTATGCAGCCCCATGGTAAGTCGCTTTCAAACAGGTATACTACCCGATACATTTGCCCCACAGCCTTCTGCAGCATATGGATTAGCAGTTCCCTACCCTTTTGCCACTGATATGATGTTAGCCGTTTTATATCAAAGTAATGGCACTGCTATAACGGTTTCTGAACAGGAAATGGAAACGGGAGTACAACAAATTGCTAAAACAGAAGGTATGCTCTTAAGTTTAGAAGGTGCTGCAACTTATTTGGCTGCGGAAAAACTGCTAGCAAATGGTTGGATCAAACCCGAGGAAAAAATTTTACTATTAAATACCGGTTCCTGGTATAAGTACCGCTAAACTATATTTAATTTGTTATTGTATCCACTACAATAACAATGAATATGAATTTGCGCATTGTATCCTTAGTTCCTTCCATTACAGAACTTCTTCATGATCTTGGATTGGAAGAACAAGTTGTGGGCATCACCAAATTTTGTGTGCATCCCAATCATTGGGTTAGGTCAAAAACAAGAATAGGTGGCACAAAGAATATCTCCATTGAAAAAATTCGGTTACTCTTCCCTACTTTGGTCATTGCCAGTAAAGAAGAAAATGTAAAAGAACAAGTTGACACCATTGGTGAGTTTACAGATGTGTTACTCACGGATATAAAAAATCTGGATGAGGCCTTGGCTATGATTCAACTTATTGGTGAGAAAACAAATAGGAATGAAAAAGCTGATATTATCATTCAAAACATACAAACCAATTTTCGAAATATTACTTTCCTTAACTCGCAACCCGTACCTCGAAATCCGAAACCCAAAACCTGCTACCTGATTTGGAAAGACCCGTATATGACAATTGGCGCAGATACTTTCATTCATGATATGCTTACGCATTGTGGCTTTGAGAATGTGTTTAATAAATACACTCGATACCCAGTCGTTACTTTGGATGATATTCGAAACGCCAAGCCATCTCATATATTTCTATCGTCAGAACCATATCCATTCAAAGAAGAAAATATCAAATACCTTAAAAAAGAGTTTCCCCATACCAGTATATTACTTGTTGATGGCGAATATTTCAGTTGGTATGGCAGCCGATTATTGGATGCGGCCGGTTATTTTGAAACACTAATCAATAAAACAATGGCATTATAACCGAAATAATAAAGCCAGTATAACTTTTGTTTCAGATTTAACTAAATCCGGACGCCATCCCGGTGTTAAAGGCGTTGTTGCTAATCCATCCGGCGATGTAACCCCTCCCCGTCCCGCAAAATAATTTTCACTGGCATGCCGACTTACAATTTCAAATCGGAGCGTAGTACTTTGATTGGGCATATAGTCGAAATTTGTTGAGCAATCCCATCCTGTAAATGGGTCTCCGGGATTCGCTGTAAAAGGGAATTTACCTTGTGTTTGCGTTGGATTTAAAGGATCAGGTAATGAACTGGCCTGTCCGGTTGGTAATAACACTAAATATCTTCCCGGATTTGTCATCCATCCTCCTCCAATTGTCCAAGCAAATCGATCATTATTAAACCAAATTCTGTTATAGAACATTGTACTGATAAAATACTGTGCAGGCCCCTTATCTACTCCTCCATCTTTAAATCCGTTTACTCCACCACCTTTTTCGAATCCAATATCAGTTGTAAAAGATATGGCAACTTTGCTGATACCTTTAGTTTTAATAGGCGACTGAAAATAGCGCCATAAAAAACTATTATCTGAGTGGAATCTTTTGCGTGCAGGTATATTAGCAGCATCTGTACCATAATAATTATTAGTAAGCATTTTGATATTACTGTTAGGTATATAAGTTAGGTTAAAACCTACACCGGGCATGCTATTAAACTTGCCATAACTCTGCCACCCATTAATAATCCATGGCTCAATTTTCAAATGTTTAGTTGGATGTATTTGAATCCGTATACCATTAAAAAACCAAGGGGTGTTATCCGAAGTAAAAGAAGCCTGATATTCCCAATTTTCTTGCTGGTAATAAGAGTTCAAGCCTATATACGACATAAATAAACCGGCGTCTATATTGATACCGTACCATTTGTTGAAATGAACACCTGCATAAGCTTCACTTAAATTTCGATATACATTCGCTAATTCATATTGCCCGCGATATACACTAAAATCATTTCTGGGAACGATACTGGACCGTGCTCCAAATTGTGTCATAATACGTGCATGCCAATTTTCATACACAAAATCACCCCCCACATGTAATGCAGAAATCTGCACTTCGTTATGTCTGGCTAAAGCAGTAGAACCTACAACTGTATTATCAATCGGATTATTAAAAGAATAATTATAATTCATATCGAGCAATATAGTTGGCGTAAAATATTTACCCTTCCATATTACGGAATCTCTTCTATCACTTCCATTTTGCCAACGCGTATCAAGACCCTCAAATGGTATTTTCGGGATACTATCCTTTTGGGCTATACAACTGAGCCCGGTAATAATAGTAATACAGAATAAAATAATTTTCATGATGTCAAATTTCGATTTAAAGGAATATGTTGAGCCGGTTGATAAATAAGGGGTACTTGTTCAACAACTACATCTGATTTATCTAACCCAAAAGCCTTTTCATCACTTAAGCCTAGATGTTTTAAAAAGAAATAGCTATTGAGTAAAAGTCCATCTTTTAAAACCAACTCATTTTCTACAGAAAGATATTTTTCAATCACAACAAATTTAAAATCAGGTTCTCGATTATATTTAGTAGAACCATCTGCCCGGTTATGCAAATTCAATTCTTGTTTTGCTACGAGCTCTTTTACAATTTGTTTAAAATACAACTCCGTTCTCGGTTGTATACGAAATCCAACATGAATAGTTACTTTGATAATTTTATCATCTACGAGTTCAGCGATATCATAATTAAGTGTGTATGGCTGTTCTGTTCTGTTAATATGTAGAAACCAATATACTTGTGCTCTTTTAGGTTTTTTTGCTAAAATAGACTTGATGATCTTTTCCTCAATTTGGTGTCTGCTATTAGCTTTGGTGAGAT
>JAIEQT010000361.1 GCA_019747455.1 Chitinophagaceae bacterium
GTAATGCGAACTGCATCATCACTTCCGCTTGCACGGTGGTTGGTCAGTTTTTTCATTTCCACTGCATTCACATTCAAATCTCCAGGCTTAATATGTTCAGCAATGATCTGTCCTACATATACTTCTTCTCCCGGATCTACGAAAAAACTTCCTCTATCTTGTAGTTTATCAATGGAGTAAGCTGTTGTAGTACCTTGAAACTTAGAAATTAAAACTCCATTGTTTCTTCCCGGAATAGGGCCTTTCCATGGCTTGTATTCTAAGAAGCGATGTGCCATAACGGCTTCCCCTGCCGTATTAGTAAGCATTTGAGAACGTAAGCCAATTAGGCCACGAGAAGGGATTTCAAATTCAAGATGCTGCATTTCTCCTTTGCTTTCCATCACTTGCATCTCGCCTTTACGTTGTGTTACCAAGTCAATTACCTTACCGCTAAATTCAGCAGGTACATCAACAACAAGATTCTCATACGGCTCGTGCTTCTTACCATCAATGGTTTTAACAAGTACCTGAGGGTTTCCTACTGTTAACTCATACCCTTCTCGGCGCATGGTTTCTACCAATACACCCAAGTGTAAAATACCTCTTCCATATACCAAGAAACTATCTGCACTATCTGTATCTTCTACTCTTAGTGCTAAATTTTTTTCTGTTTCTTTCATTAATCTGTCGCGGAGGTGACGAGAAGTAACAAACTTTCCATCCTTCCCAAAGAAAGGAGAGTTATTGATACTAAAAGTCATACTCATGGTAGGCTCATCTACACTAATAATAGGTAGAGCTTCCGGATTTTCGGCATCACAAATGGTATCGCCAATATTAAAATCTTCCAATCCTACTACTGCACATAAATCACCGGATAAAACTTCCTCTACTTTACGCTTACCCATTCCTTCAAACACATATAATTCCTTCACTCTACTTTTCTTTATAGAGCCATCTGCCTGCACCAGTGCAATAGGTTGATTTTCTTTAATAGATCCGCGCGTTACTTTACCCACTGCAATTCTACCGAGGAACGAAGAATAATCTAATGAGGTAATCTGTAATTGTAACGCACCTTCACTTACTTTCGGAGCAGGTACATATTTCAAAATACCATCCATCAACGGTAAAATATCTTCTGTTGGGGTGAGGCTATCATTGAACCAGCCGTTTTTTCCACTACCATAGAAAGTAGGAAAATTCAATTGCTCTTCTGTTGCATCTAAATTGAAGAATAATTCGAATACGGCATCATGTACTTCATCGGGTCGGCAATTTGGTTTATCTACTTTATTGATAACAACTATAGGATGAAGATTTAACTGCAAAGCTTTTTGTAGCACAAAACGAGTTTGGGGCATAGGACCCTCAAAAGCATCTACCAGCAAAATTACACCGTCTGCCATTTTTAATACACGCTCTACTTCTCCTCCAAAATCACTGTGACCGGGGGTATCAATTACATTTATTTTATTATCCTTGTATGTTACAGCGGCATTTTTACTGAAAATGGTAATACCTCTTTCCTTCTCCAAATCGTTACTATCCATAATCAATTCACCTGTATCCTGATTATCTCTGAAAACTTTGGTGGCGTGTAAAATTCTGTCCACTAAAGTGGTCTTACCATGGTCTACGTGCGCAATAATTGCGATGTTTCTTATTTCCATTTCTTGCTTTTTGTACTCAGTATCAATTAGTTAGCTAAAAAACACTGGATAATTCAGCGGCAAAGGTACTACTTTACAACGGGGCAACAAGAACTTAGGTGTTAATTGATCCTGATTTATGTTGAATGTATCTTATCTTTCTTAAAAAATAACCATGCGTTTTATAAAAATAATATTGATCATAACTGCTATTGGGATAGGTACCTATTTTGTAGGACCACACCCTTCAAAACCTGCTTTTGAAACAGCACTTCCATCTACCCCTCCTATACCGCAATTAGACTCATTCATCGCAAATAAAGAGAAACAGCATAAAATTAAAGAGAATAATGAAGCTAGAATTATTTGGGCAAATGATTCATTAAAACAGAAAACAAATTATGCTATCGTATACCTGCATGGTTTTAGTGCCAGTCAGGAAGAAGGCAACCCCGTTCACCGAAACATCGCCAAAAAGTTTGGTTGCAATTTGTATTTGTCGCGGTTGGCTGAGCATGGTATCGATACGGTAGATGCACTAATAAATTTTACTGCCGACAAATTATGGGAATCGGCAAAAGAAGCTTATGCCATTGGTAAACAATTGGGTGATACCGTAATATTAATGGGTACTTCAACCGGTTGTACGGTTGCATTACAATTGGCAGCGGCTTACCCCGAAGTGGGTGGGCTCATTCTTTACTCTCCCAATATCGCTATCAACGATCCCAATGCCCATTTATTAAACAACCCCTGGGGTTTATCGATTGCGCGAATGGTTAAGAAATCCGACTATATCGTGAGCGACAATCAAGACCCCCAACATGCGCGTTATTGGAATACACAATATTGTTTAGAAGCTGCGGTAGAGTTAGAAGAGTTATTAGAAACCACCATGAACAAACAGACTTTTGAAAAAGTACAACAGCCACTTCTAACCTTATACTATTACAAAGATGAAAAAAATCAAGACCCTGTTGTAAAAGTATCTGCAATGAAAGAGATGTTTGCGCAGGTAGCAACACCCGCAAATAAAAAAAGAATGGTTGCTGTACCGAATGCGGGTGCGCATGTATTAGCCTCCCCTATTGTATCAAAAGATATTAAAACAGTGGAAGATCAAACAGCCTTGTTCTTAAGGGACGTTTTTCGTTTGAGAGAGCTCTAGTATAGCTATTGGCTATAAATTACTTTTAAATTTATCAATGGAAATGTTGTTAAAGTTTACTTAAACAATTAAATTTGAGAAAACTTAACATCTTATGAAAACTACATCAGCTGGCTATCTGTTTATCTTCTTCCTTCTCTTTATTAGTTGTACAAAAATTACGCAACAGGGAGAGGCATTAAACCAAAACAATAGCATTAATGCTATACAAGTTGTAACCAATGCTGCAGCACCAAACGGGGTACTGTGTTTTAAAACAAAAGAAGATTTTGATAGAATTGCTCAAAGCGTTAAAAACGATGAGCTTGACCTAAGTACTATTTTACCTCCAAACTTTAAATCTCTTAGCAATCTACTTTCAGATTTTAAAAAGACGGGTAAAATTGATGTTCAACATACTTTCGTTAGGCATTTTCATTTAGAGCAAAGTAATCAATTTACTTCTAATTCTTCTACACCCTCTTCAGTAAGAGCAAATCAAGATATTGAGAATGGCAGTATGGAGGATTTTGTTACAAGTTCGTACGAAAGCCTTGTACCTGATGATGTGTTTCAACAGTTTTTAAATGCAGACTTACAAATTATGGTAGGATCGGCACTTTATCAAATTACACCTTTAGGAACTTTTGAGGTACAATTATATAACATTGATTATTTTTCAAGTTGGACAGCCATCAATAGTATCAATATTTGGACAAATCCAGGGTTTGTAATTCCAGGCGAATCGAGTATAGGAGGCGGGCTTTATCAAGTTTCAGATGGAATTGTAAGACAAGATATAGATGACCCGTACATTCTTGGAATACAAAACACAGTATATCCAACATTAATACTTGATCCTCCAACAGCGGGACCAGAGCCTTCTGGCCCAAGTATTCCAATGACTCTAGCAATAGCGGATGGTAGAGGAGAAGGGACAGGTGTGGTTGATATGCCAGACAATAGACGATTTAGATTTCGTTCATACAATAATTACTATATAATTTGGAGTTCAGTAGGCATTGAGGGCAAAGTTCAACGTTTTAGAAGATTCTTATGGATGTCTTATTGGGGTCAATCTTTCGCCGATGAAATTATTGTTGGCATAGATAATTTAGATCTAAAAACAAATTACGTTATACCTACACCCGAAACTATGGCCGCAATGCAAATGGCGTTTCCAAAATTTAAAGGGTTAAAAAAGTTTAAGCTAGGTAATCACGTAGCAGATTATATGGCTTTTGCGTTAGGTGGTGGTGGTTTGTATTTACCTCCATGGAATTTTTCTGAAGAGAAAGTATCGAAATTTTTTAGTGGGCAGATAAATTCATTTTTAGCAAATCAAGTTACTGATCTTATGAAAGATTTTGTTCCGGCAATGATCGACCAATATGTAGACCCCACTTATAAAGATAGATATAAAAATGAACCAATATATTTTTCAAGTTATAAACAGATTACAGATCAAACTCAGTTAAGATTTACTGCTGCACAAGTCTATAGAAAGCAAGGCTATTCTGATGAAAATAATTGGAGATTTGATTGGAATATTATGCTATCACTTAACGGGGAAACCGCATATAAATATGAAATGAAGACTTGTAATTTTATTGGTAAAGCAAGAATTGGAAATAACTGGGCTGGAGTTAGAGTTGTGAAATACTAAGCTAATTAAATATTCAGCTTGCTAGATCAAAGGATATAAATGATTGTTCCCAACCATGAATTCATTTTCAAAGAAATACGGTTTCGCTATTTTTTTATCATTTTTTCTATTCATTGAATTTTCATTAAATGCACAAGTCAGTAAACTCAACAGCTTAATAAGAGACACAACCGATTATAATTTTAATAGACCAGTTAAATTTCGAGCAGGTATTCATTTTCCATTTGGTGCTCAACCTTTCCTTTCGGCTGAAATAAAATTACTAAATCGAATTACCTTAAA
>JAIEQT010000104.1 GCA_019747455.1 Chitinophagaceae bacterium
ATACCAACCCAACTACTGCTCAGCTAAACCATAAAAAAAAATCACTTTTTTATTTGGTTTTTCTCACAGTTCATGTTATGTGTTCGCCCTTCTTCTTGGTCTGTCAAAATTAATACTGTGTCCGAAGTAGCAGGGTGTTTCCCGGAAGCGTAGGAACAAGGCAGGCTCTTTTGCAAGGTTGGCTTTTGTGTGTCGGCTTTGTGTGCCTTGCAAATGTGCCTGACTTGGTGTGTCGGCTGATGCTTTAGAAACCTTTATTCCATTCAGGCAGTCGTCCGTAAATAGAATGAAACTTTTCAATCAGGATAACTTCAATGTCTCTCGGAAAATCTTTGTGTGTGTCGTCATGTGTTACATACCAGTAAATGTCTAACGCATCAATATTTTGCAATTTCATTACTAAAGGATAAGTCACTTTTCTGCTTCCGCCAAATTGTTTTCCATTTACCAATCGGTCTTTAAGTCCACCAAAACCTGCAGTTCTTGTTTTAAGTGAACCATCTTTATTTTTCTGTCCGCTTGAACCAATGTATATAAGTTCAATTTTTCCTTTGGCTAATTTGTAAATTAAATACACACCGCTTTTGTCAGTTGGTGCATTGCATACTTCTGAAAGTTTTTGAGTTGCCTCAAAAAAGAAGTGGTCATTATGTTTGTATTTTGTTAGTTCGTCAAACATTGATGATTCTGTTTAAACCGCTTGTGGGCAAATTCTATTTACGGCATCTACAAATTCACCGAATGAGGTATTCCATTTTACGGCTCTGCTGTAATCGCCGCCAAGACCTTTAACAATGCCTAAGTTGTCTTTATATTCATTGTATCTACCGTTGTAAATACTTAATTTTTCTTTCGGTGAGGCTTGCTCTGCTTTTGTTTTATGGTCGTCAAATTTTGGGCTTTGGTGATTTAAACCCTGAAAGTAATTGGTAACTCCTCTGCCATCTGCAATCAACCAGCTTTCCAGCATTTCATCAATGCAGCACATAATTACCTTTGTCATATCTACACCTGCAGCCGTTAAGTTCTTGGTAAGTGTAGCTTTGTCGTCATCGCATTTACCAGTTCCATGTTTCCATTTCGGCATTCTGTCCCACATAATAAAAACATAATCACACTTGTTTGCAAACATGGTTTCAACATCCAATGCACTATCGTTGATAACAGCATGCTTATTTCCCAGCGGTGAAATATTTTCCTGCAATATTTCAAAGTGCTTGCACAATTCCTTTGCAATATAAGTGTACACCAATTCATCTGGACCCTGGTCTTGACATTCAAATACAAAACCCACTTTCATTTGTGCAGCTTTCTTGATTTTAAATACAGTACTCATATTATCTGCTGAATTTTCCTGTGGTGAATAGTCTGCCCGGTGTAAATTTTTCAATCCATGCTTTCAATCTTTCTTCTGTAGCAGGAATATGATATTTACAGAAGTCAACCTTCTTTTCTGTTACGATAATACTTTCTATCGGCAGCATGTCAAGCAAGTAAGGGGAATGCGTTGTAATAACTATCTGCATTTCGCCAGATGTGGTTTCGTTCCTGATTTCATTTAGCAATAAACCAATAGTCCGTGGGTCTAATCCGTTTTCAATTTCATCTACAAATAACACGCTTGCTTTTTGTGGTGTATCAAAAACGGAAAGTAAAGCCAGTATGCGTAATGTGCCTGATGAAAGTAACCAGCCAGGCAAAGGTTTGCTGCTGTCATGTGCTTCATGCAAAAGCAATTCTACTTCACGGTTAAATGTTTCCTGAATGTTTGGTTGAATTTGCTTTATGTAAGGCAAAACAAAAATCATTTTCTGCACAAGGCTGTCTAAATATTCCTGCCCCTGACTGCGTATCCATAAAATATATTCGGCTATGTTTCTGCCGTCATAATCTAAGCGGATGTTTTTTGTTAAGCGGTTCTGCATTACAGGTTTCCCCATTTCATGGGCATTCAGATAAAGGAACTGCCAATCGGTTACATACTTTTGAAATGCAGCAATGTCGGGATGCAATATTAATGGGCTGCCATCTTCCAATGCTAACAAAAGCGTATTGCTTTTGTGCTTCATTTCATCTAATGAATTAAAAGCAGTTGTATAAATCTGTGCAAATGAATTTCCATTGTTGTCTATTGCGTTGGTCGCAAAAAGTGCAGTGCCGTTGCAATGTAATTCTTCGTTTTCTACAATATAATTATCGCCGGTTAAACTTAAGTTGAATGACACTTGATACTCATAAACCTTCTTATTTACTTCGCATTCCATCCAGATTATGATGGGCTGATGCTTTTGTTTAAACCCAAATTGCGAAACAGTGGTTTCTGTTTGCTCCCCATGATAATTACGCACCTTGTCCAAACCACCCCAAACAGAAAAGGCTTCCTGAATGTTTTGCGTAAGGCACATGTGCAGTGTTCTCAATGCTTCCATTACACTGCTTTTACCGCTGCCATTATTGCCAATAAAAACAGTAAAGGGCTGTAGTGGTAAATTAAGACAATGTTGTATTGCCTTAAAATTGGTTATTGATATTTTCTTTATCATGCTTCTAATTGAAATTTATTGTTAGTAATGTTCCAATATTCATTTTGAATTTGATTGCGGTCTTTTATGCTTAGGTCTTTAAAAGTATCTAACACCTGCAGCATTTCACTTTCGGTTAATTTATACAGGTGAAATACCAACGCATCTATTTTGTTCTCGTAGTTTGTGGTTTGTAGTTTTTCATTTTTGAGGGCAAAGATTTTTCGAACTATTTTACTAAGTTGAATTTTACTTTCATTTTCTAATTCAGGAATACCAAATGGCTCAATGTAATTCGTTTTAAAATAATAATAGTCATTATTGTAAGGTGTGCTTGTTTTTTTAATAAAATAGTAGAATAGTTTACTATTGAATATAGCCAGATATGATTTTAAATCCGCTTTGTTATTCTTTTTGGGAAGAATCATATAACCGCCTGCATCTGCGTAAAATTTATTTTTATCAAGAGTAAAAGAAGAATTATTTTGTAATTGTGGTGTAATAATTTTTTCACTTTCAAAAATTGTTTGTTCACGACTTCTATGCAAAGAATACCAATATTTCGGATTCGTTTTGTATTTGATTTTCTTAGCCACAAGAGCTGTTTCAAAATTTTTAATGTATTTATACGCTAAGGGGAAGTTTTGCTTCAAAAATTTCTCCTCGAATGGTTTTGTTTTTCCATTTGCAGCAGTGTAATGTGGAAAAAAAATATAAATTTTGGTTTCACAACTTTGATACCGTTTTATATTCTCCCCTTTTAAGAGAGGTTTTACAATTGAAGCCTCAATTGTAATATCTGATTTAAGTGCAGTAGAATATCCTACAAATATCTCACCTTTAATCTGTCCTTCTAATACTTGGATATCATCACCCATAGGAATTATTCCTTGATATACACCTTCGAAAATATCTTTTACTTTTTCAAAAATTACTATTTTATCAATTATGGGGTTGGAGGTAGTATCAAGTAAAAAATTGAAATTGAAACTTGAATCATATTTTTTAGTCGAATATGTTAGTTTATCAAGCTCTTTAGTTTTAGGAATAGCGAATTCTAATTCTTGTGAATTTTCCTTAAAAAGAAAAATTCCGGTATAGGTTGTTGCAGTTTCAAAAATTTGTTCTACTCCAAAATATACTGCTCTTTTTATTGCTTTTTTTTCAAGCAAGAAATTTCTCAATCCTTCACCATATTCTGCGATTAAAAATCTATGTGGATTTATAAATGCAATACATCCATTTTTTTTCAATAAACTAAACGAGTATTCAATAAAAAGAACGTAAATGTCATACTTCCCAGTTGCAGAGGAGAAGGTTGATTTAAAGTGTTTTGTGTATTCTTTTGGAAGGCTTTGCACTTTTATATAAGGTGGATTCCCAATTACAATATCAAACCCGCCTTTATCAAAAACATCTTTAAACCACAAGTGCCAAAGAAAATAAGGTTTGTCGGTTCGGCTTTGCAATTCATGCAGTTGTTCAATTATGTTGTTTAGTTTTTCTAATTCGTTATCTTTATCGCTTAACTCCTTATTCAGTTTTTCAAGGTTTTTTTCTTTCCGCAATCTTATGCCCGGTGCATCGGCAGCCATAATGCGGTTGCCTTTTATGGCTATATGTATGTCTTTTACTTTTTGCTCCTGCTTTGGTTTTTGCAAATAAAATTTTGCAATCAGTTTACCCTCTACAATGCCGTTAATTTCATCTTTAATAAATTGTTTGCTTTTGTATTTGGTATTGGTGGTTTCATCGTAGTTGTAGTAGTCGCTTATCAATTCATACAACTGCGTTTTACTCTTTTGGTCAAACACCAACATGCTTTGTTTCTTCAAACTAAAATCTGCTCCTAATTCTAATTGCTGCTTACTGGCACTCAAAAAGGTTTCTTCTTTTTCCATGTCAGCCAAATTGCTAAGGTCAACCCCTTCAAAGCTTTCCAGCAAACTATTACCCTGCATTATTTTATAATCCAGATTAGGCAAGGGATTGGGTGTGGTTTCATCCACCACTAATGCCAGCCAAAAACGCAGCCGAGCAATTTCAACAGCACCGTTTTCAATGTCAACGCCGTAAATGCAGTTTTGTATAATCTGCTTTTTTACTTCTGTGTGGTCAAGCGTTAAATCTAAATTAGTTTTGGCTTTATAAATCTCCTGCAACATACCCATAGGGAAAGCCCCTGAACCAATGGCAGGGCCGCAAACCTTTACACGGTCAAGC